>JBQCEK010000159.1:0-11628 GCA_051960335.1 Sphingomonas sp. | reverse complement strand
TGTGGATCGCGCCGGGCGGCTATGGCTTCGATCTGCGCACGCGCGACGGCTGGCAGCCGATCCCTGACAAGGCCCTGCGCGTGGCGCAATGGGGCAAGGATGTGCGGCCGGCCTTCGCCGGCGACGGCCGCCAGCGTGTGATCTTCGATTCGACGGGGCTTGCCGATCAGCCGCTCGACCTGCGGCTGACGCGGGACGGGGCGAGCGTGACCGTGCATCTCGGCGCGGGCGGCGAGGTGCGCGTCGATGGATGAAACGCTCCGCCCGCCGCCCCCGCACAAGCGCGAAGAAGGCTTCACGCTGATCGAAATGATGGTCGCGCTGGCAGTGTTCAGCCTGGCCGCGATGGCGCTGATCCGACTGGAAGGGGCCACGATCCGATCGACCGGCATATTGGACGAGACGCTGGTGGCGCAGATGGTGGCGCGCAACGTGGCGGTTGATGCGCTCACCGATGCCACGCCGCCCGCCAATGGCGCGACCAGCGGGACCGAAAGCAACGGTGGGCGCACTTGGCGCTGGACGCGGCAGACGCAGCCGATCGGCGACGCCGGCGCGTTGCGCATCGACATCGGCGTAGCGGATGGGGCGGGGCCGCCGATCGCGCATCTGATGGTGATCCGGCCGGCGACGGCGGGGGCCGGATCGTGACGCGGCAGTCTAGCGGCTGCGGACGTTCCGCCGAACACGGCTTCGGTATTCGTAAGCGTTCCGCCGAACACGGCTTCGGTATTCGTAGGCGTTCCGCCGAACACGGCTTCACGCTTGTCGAGATGATGGTTTCCCTCCTGATCTTCGCGTTGCTGGCGGCGGCGGGCGTGGGGCTGCTTGCCTTCAGCGTTCGCGCGCAGCAGGCGACGGACGGCAAACTGGCCGAAATCGCGCATCTGAACCAGCTCGGTTCGGCGCTGTCGGCCGATCTGGCCCAAGTCCGCGCTCGCGCTACTCGCGACGCGGCGGGAAATATCCTGCCCGTGTTCACCGGTGCCAACGGATCGGGGGCGACGCCGATGCTCCGGCTCGTCCGCGCCGGCTGGACCAATATCGACGAGGCGCCGCGACCGAGCGAGCAGAAGGTGGAATATCGCCTGGCGGACGGCGTGCTGGAGCGCATCAGCTATCCCATGCTTGATGGTGCCGCTGCCGGGCCGACGGCGGCGATCCTGAAGGGCGTTTCGCAAGTGAGCCTGCGCTATCGCTACGCCGGCGCGTGGAGCGATCATTGGGACGGCACGCCCGATCGACCGCTGCCCGATGCGCTGGAAATGACAATCACGCGAACCGACGGCCCGGCATTTCGCGAGCTGTTTCTGGTCGGCACGGGCTATCGGACAGCGAAGGAACGAGGGGCCGCCGATGCGATCGGTTAAGCCAGGGGAGCGCGGCGCCGCGCTGCTGACGGTGCTGCTGCTGGTGGCGATCATTTCGGTGCTGGCGGCGGGCGCGCTGGAAAAGCTACGCCTGTCCACCCGATTGGCCGCCTATGGCGCGGCGATGGAGCAGGCGCGCGCCTTCGCGATGGCGGCCGAAACGATCGCGACAATTCGCGTCAACGCGATCCTCAACCAGGATGCCGCGCGCACGACGTTGGCCGGCGGCTGGGAAGGCCGGCCCTATCCGCTGCAAATTCCCGGCGGCATCGCGACCCTGACGGTGCGGGACGGCGGCAATTGTTTCAATCTGAACGGACTGGTGCGCGAGACCGAGCCCGGGATCTATACCGTGCAGCCGGATTTGGTGGCCGAGTTCGTGCGGCTGATGAAGTTGATCGGTATTCCCGGCCAAACCGCCGATGGCATCGCCGCCGCGACGACCGACTGGATCGATACCGATGGCGCACCGTTGCCGATGGGCGCCGAGGACTCGGCCTATCTGGGCAAGCCCATTCCCTACCGCACGCCGAACACGTTGATGACCGACGTCAGCGAGCTTCGCGCCGTCGCAGGCGTGACGCCTGAAATCTACGCCAAGCTTCGGCCTTGGGTCTGCGCGCTGCCCGTGGCGAAGCCGTCGCAAATCAACGTCAACACGCTCCAGCCCGAGCAAGCGCCGCTGTTCGCGATGCTATTCCCCGATACGATGGACCTGGGCAAGGCGCGGTCGTTGCTGTTGCAGCGGCCCGCAGACGGATATGACAGCACGGTTGATTTCTGGAATCTGCCAGTGTTGAACGGCGGGCTCGTCGTCGGTGACGACGCGAAAGCGCAGACGGGGGTGAGAACTTACTGGTTCGATCTCGCAATCGATATTACCGCGAACGGCGTGCAATTGTCGCAGACCAACCTTCTCGACGCCTCGGGCGAGCGAGCGCAGATCGTATCGCGCCAGTGGAGCGATCCGGCGTGAGCGATACGATCGTGCTGTTTCCGCCGCCGGGCGAGGCATTGCCGTGGCGCTGGCTGCGGGTCGCCGGCGGGGCGATCGTTTCGCGCGGGGAAGGGATGCCGGCCGCCGAGTCGTCGGACGACGCCGATCCGGCGAGGTGGATCGCCGTCGCGCCGGCTGAGGCGGTGACGCTGCACTGGGCGACGCTGCCCGATCGATCGACGGCCCAGTCCGTCGCCGCCGCCCGGATCGCGGTGAGCGAGGCGAGCGCTGCGCCGATGGCCGATCTTCACGTCGCGGTGGGCCGCGAGACCGCGCAGGAAGAACGGCCGATCGGCGTGGTCGGCAACGCATCGATGCAGGCGTGGCTGGCGATGCTGGCGCAATCGGGCATCGATCCCGATGTGATGGTGCCGGCGCCGATGCTGCTGCCGCGGCCGGACGCAGGCTTCGTCCGCGCCGATCTGGCCGGGCACGCTGTGGTGCGCGGCGCGACCAGCGGCTTTGCCGACGAGGCGCGGCTGACCGAACTGATCACCGGGGAAGACCCGCCCGAAACGCTCGATCGCGAGGCGGTGGAGGCGGCGATCGTCGCCGCCGTGGCCGCCCCGACGCTCAATCTGCGGCAGGGGCCGTTCGCCAAGCGCCGCCGCCGCGCGATCGATTGGGCGCTGGTCAGGCGGCTGGCGTGGCTGGGCGCGGCAATCGTCGCGGTCAGTATCCTGATCAGCGTGTTTCGCATCATTCGCACCGAAGTAAGCGCCAGCGGCATCGAACAGCGCGCCGATATGATCGCGCAGCAGGGGTTGCCGGCGGGCACGACCATCACCGATCCGCAGCGCCAGCTTTCCGGGCGGCTGGCCGGCATGCGCGGCGGCGGGCTGGGGTTCAGCGGAACGGCAGCGGCGGCGTTCGCCGCGGTTCAGGCCGTGCCGGGCACCGAGCTGACTGCGCTCGATTTTTCCGATGGTGGTGCGCTGAAAATCTCGGTGACGGCGCAGAACGAGGCGCAAGCCAACGACCTGAAGGCGCGGATTGAGGCGATGGGCTTTAGCGTGGAACCAAGCACCTTCGTGTCCAACGCCGGTCAGGTTTCCGGCACGCTGACGGTGACGCCGTGACCGCCGCGCTGAAACGCTGGTTCGACGGACGAACGCTGCGCGAGCGCCGGATGCTGCTGGCGATGGCGGCGATGATCGTGCTGACCGTTATCTGGTTCGGCATTTTCCTGCCGATCAGCGACGGCCTGTCCTCCTCAAGGACACGGCTCAACGATGCCGTGATTCGCCTGGCGCAAAGCGAGGCGCAGCTCGACGCGGTGAAGGCGTTGCAGCGGAGCCGTCCCGCGCCGATCGCCGGCGCGCTCGACGATTATATCCGGCAAAGCGCGGGCGATGCCGGATTCGCCCTTTCCGATGTGAGCATGCAAGGAGACGGCCGTGTCCACATCGCCGTGCCGACTGCCCGGCCCGGCGCGCTGTTTGCCTGGATCGCCGATCTCGAATCCGCCGGCGTGATCGTCGCGACGATCACCGTCAGCAACAATGGTGATCAAACCGTCGCCGCGCAGATGACCTTGATGAAGAGCGGGGCATGAGGCGCATTCGGCTCCGCACCGGCCCGGCGGCATTGTTCGGCGCGGTTTTCCTGATCGCGCTGATTGCGCTGTTGCCGATGCGCCTCGTGCTGGGCTGGATCGGGCTCGGCGATCTTGGGCTGACGGCGCGACAGGTGCGCGGCAGCGTGTGGTTTGGCGAGTTGAGCGAGGCGCATGTGGCGGGGGTCGATCTCGGCGATCTCGCGGCGCATCTTTCGCCGGTGCGCTTGCTGGTCGGGCGCGCGCGCGTCGATCTTCACCAGCGTGGCGATTCGGCAGGGCCGGTCCAGGGCGCGGTGACCCTTTCGCGGCACAGCATCGGTGTGGACGATATCAGTGCGAGCATCGCCGGGGGATCGGCGTTCGCGCCGCTGCCGATGGCCTCGCTCGATCTCGACGATGTCAGCGTTCGTTTCGCCGATGGCGCGTGCGACCATGCCGAGGGGCGGGTGAGGGCGACGCTGGCAGGGGCGATCGGCGGCGTGCTGTTGCCGCAAGCGATGGCCGGCGCCGCGCGCTGCGACGGCAAGGCGCTGTTGCTGCCGCTGGTCAGCACGGCGGGAACCGAGGCGCTGCAGCTGCGTATCCTCGCCGACGGCAGCTACACCGCAAATCTGGCGATGCAGGCCGGTGACGCGGCGGCGGCGACGAAGATGCAGCTTGCCGGATTCCGTCCTTCGCCCAACGGCTATTTGCTTTCGATCGTCGGGCGGTTTTGATAGTCTTGACGCTGCCCGCTTCCGCCCGCTAGGGCCGCGGCTTCGCGGCGACCGTAGTTCAATTGGTTAGAGCGCCGGCTTGTGATGCCGGAAGTTGCGGGTTCAAGTCCCGTCGGTCGCCCCACATTTTTCCGCCGATCACAATTCGGGATCAATCATGACAACCGGCTGGGGCTTCCCCGATTTCGACGCGCACGAAGGCGTGCATCTGTTCACCGATCCCGATTCGGGCTTGAGCGCCGTCATCGCGGTGCATTCGACCAAGCTTGGCCCGGCGGCGGGCGGCGTGCGCTTCTGGCATTATGCCGATAGCGACGGAGCGATCACCGATGCGCTGCGGTTGTCGCGCGGCATGAGCTACAAGAATGCGATGGCCGGGCTCGATCTCGGCGGCGGCAAGGGCGTGGTGCTGGCCGACAAGCCGGGCGCCGTGATCAGCGAGGCGCAGCTGAAGGCGTTCGGCCGCGCGGTCGAATCGCTCGGCGGCCGCTATGTGACGGCCGAAGACGTCGGCATGTCCGAAGCGCGGATGAAGGTGATCGCGGGCGAAACGCGCTATGTCTCCGGCCTTCCGGTGGCGAGCGGCGCGGCCGGCGGCGATCCCGGACCGTACACGGCGATGGGCATCTATCTGGGCGTCAAGGCGGCGGCGAAGCGCGGGCTGGGCGCCACCGACATGAAGGGCGTTCACGTCGCGATCCAGGGCGTCGGCTCAGTCGGCGGCGGGCTCGCGCGGTTGCTCGCCAAGGATGGCGCGCGGCTGACGCTGGCCGATGTTGATGCGGACAAGGCGAAGGTGCTGGCCGATCAGCTCGGCGCGGAGTCGGCGCCGGCCGACACGATCCTGACGATCGAGGCGGATATCGTCAGCCCCAACGCGCTTGGTGCGATCCTCACCGAGGCGTCGATCGCGAAGCTCAGGACGAGGGTGATCGCGGGCGGCGCGAACAACCAGCTGGCGACCCGCGAGGACGGCACGCGGCTGCACGAGCGCGGCATCCTCTACGCGCCCGATTATGTGATCAACGCGGGCGGCATCATCAACGTCGGCCTCGAATATCTCGGGCATGGCGACGAGGCCGAGGTGAACGCGCGGATCGCCAAGATTCCCGATCGGCTCGCCGAGGTTTGGGATGAAAGCGAACGCAGCGGCCGGCCATCCTCCGAGGTTGCCGATACGATCGCCCAACGCCTGATCGGCCGCGGCTGATTTTGCCGCAAGATCGGTGGATTTGTTAGGCTTGATTGCCTAATGGCTGGGCTGTGCCCGTGATCCACGCCCTTGCCAATCCAGCGCGTTTCCTGCGCATTGCGCGCCCGTTGACGCCAGTGCTGTTCTGGCTGGGCATCGCGCTGGCCGTATTCGGCGCCTGGGCCGGGCTGACGCAGACTCCGCCCGATTATCTGCAAGGCGATGCGGTGCGCATCCTCTACATCCATGTTCCGAGCGCGTGGCTGGGCATGGGCGGATGGAGCGGGCTCGCCATCTCCAGTATCGCCTATCTCGTCTGGCGGCATCCGTTGGCGCGGGTCGCCGCGCAAGCGATCGCGCTGCCCGGCGCCCTGTTTGCCGCCCTGTGCCTTGTCACCGGATCGATCTGGGGACGGCCGACCTGGGGCACCTGGTGGGAATGGGACGGACGGCTGACCTCGATGCTGCTGCTGTTCTTCGTCTATCTCGCCTATATGGCGCTGGTTCGGGCCGACAACGATCGCGGCGGCGACGGGCGCATTCCGGCGATCTTCGGCGTCGCCGGATCGGTGCTGCTGCCGATCATCCGCTATTCGGTGGTGTGGTGGAACACGCTTCATCAGGGGCAGAGCATCGGGCTGACCAGCTCGACCATCGCGCCGTCTATGCTATGGCCCTTATGGTTCACGATCCTGGGCTTCACCCTGTTTTTCGCCGCCATCGTGCTGATGCGGATGCGCGCGCTGCTCGCGGCGGCGAAGGCCGAGGCGAGAATGCGGCGGCTGGCAGCGTGAGGCTCGATCCCTGGCCCTTCGTGATCGCCGCTTATGCGGTGACGGTGCTGGCGATCGCGGTGCTGTCGCTGCTCAGTTGGCGAGCGATGCGCCGCGCGGAGGCCGCGGTCGAGGCGAACCGGCGCGCATGAAGGCCAAGCATCAGCGGCTCACCCTGGCGCTTCTCGCGCTGGCAGCGGTGATCGGCGCGGGCGTGCTCGCGCTGTCGGCGCTCAAGGATCAGGCCGCGTTCTTCTATGCGCCGTCGGATGTGGTGAAGGACGGCCTGCCGCTCGGCAAGGCGGTGCGGCTCGGCGGCATGGTCGAGGCCGGGTCGATCAAGCGCATGAGCGACGGCATTTCGATCCGCTTCGTCGTCACCGATGGCCGCGCGCAAGTGCCGGTGAGTTTCACCGGCATCGTGCCGGACCTGTTCCGGGAGAAATCGGGCGTGGTGGCGGAGGGGAAGTTCCAGCGTGACGGCAGCTTCGTCGCCACCAATCTGCTTGCCAAGCATGACGAGAAATACATGCCGCCGCAGGTCGCCGGCGCGATGCACAAAACGGAAAGCTTGGAGCAATGATCGCCGAAGCGGGCCTTGCCGCGCTGTGGTTTGCCGGCGCGCTGGCGCTGTTGCAGATCGTGCTGGCGGTGATCGGCGTGCGCCGCGCGCCTTCCACCGCTCGTGCCGAGCCTGTCGAAGCACGTAACACGGACGCGGCATTTGGCGCACGCCCTTCGACAAGCTCAGGGCGAACGGAAGACCTGGAAATTCTGTCCGCCATCCGGCCGGTCGCGGTGGTGCAGGGGGTGCTTGTCATCCTGGCGATGCTGCTGCTGATTACGGTGTTCGTGCAGAGCGACATGTCGGTGAAGCTCGTCGCGGAGGATTCGAGCGCCGCCAAGCCGCTGATCTACAAGATCGCCGGCGCCTGGGGGAATCATGAAGGATCGATGCTGCTGTGGGTTACGATCCTGGGCGTCGCCGGCGCGGCCGTGGCGCTGTTCGAGCGACGTCTGCCGCGACCCACGTTGATCGCCACCCTGGGTGCGCAAGCGACGATCGCGCTAGGGTTTTACGCGTTCCTGCTGTTTTCATCGAACCCGTTCGCGCGATTGTTCAATCCGCCGCCAGACGGGCAGGGGCTCAATCCGCTGTTGCAGGACCCGGGTCTCGCCTTTCACCCGCCGACGCTCTACATCGGCTATGTCGGCATTTCGGTGGCTTTCTCCTTTGCCGTCGGCGCGATGATTACGCGCGACGTGGGCCCGGCCTTCGCGCGCGCGATGCGGCCCTGGGTGCTCGCCGCCTGGATTTTCCTCACGCTCGGCATCACCGCCGGCAGCTATTGGGCCTATTATGAGCTCGGCTGGGGCGGCTGGTGGTTCTGGGATCCGGTGGAGAACGCCTCGCTGATGCCATGGCTGGCGGCGACGGCGCTGCTCCATTCGGTGACGGTGCTGGCGACGCGGGACGGATTGCGCGCCTGGACGATCATGCTGGCCGTCGTCGCCTTTTCGATGTCGATGATCGGCACGTTCCTGGTGCGATCGGGCATCCTCACCAGCGTTCATGCCTTTGCGGTCGATCCGAAGCGCGGCGCGTTCATCCTTGCGCTGCTGGTGATCTACATCGGCGGCGCGCTGGCGCTGTTCGGCGCGCGCGTCGGCACGATTCGCCAGGGCAATACGTTCGAGCCGGTGAGCCGCGAGGGCGCGCTGGTGGTCAACAACCTGCTGCTGTCGGTGATCCTGGGCATCGTGCTGATCGGGACGCTGTATCCGATTTTCGCCGCCGCGTTCGGCACGCAGCTTTCGGTGGGCCATCCGTTCTTCGATTCGACCGCTGGCCCGATCGCGCTGGCGCTGGTCGCGGTGATGGCGATCGGGCCGCTGCTGCGCTGGCGGCGCGACAAACCCGGGGCCGCGCTGCGCCGCGTAGCGATCCCGGTGGCGGTGACGGTGATCGCGCTGATCGCTGTGCTGCTGATCGCGCCCGGCATCCGCATCCTTCCGCTGCTGGGCCTCGCGCTTGCCGCCGGAGTCGCGGTGGCGAGCGTGGCGCCGCTATGGGGCCGCGATCTGCGCCGCACGCCGCTGTTCACTTACGGCATGGTCGTCGCGCATCTCGGCATCGCCGTCAGCCTTGCCGGCATGGCCAGCGAAAGCGCGTTCAACAAGGAAACGCTGGTCGCCACCCGGATCGGCGAGCCGCAGCACGTGGGGCCGTATGAGGTCACGTTGATCGGCGTGAAGCCCGTCGTGGGCGTCAACTGGTCGGCGATCGAGGCGCAATTGCGCGTTCGGCGCGGCGATGCGCAATTCACGCTGACGCCCCAGCAGCGCTTTTTCTCGACGCCGCCACAGGTGACCAACGAATCGGCGTTGAAAACCGCGATCGATGGACAGCTTTACACCGTGCTGGGCGAGGAAGATGATGCGGGCCGTTGGCAGCTTCGGCTGTGGTGGAAGCCCTTCGTCACGCTGATCTGGCTGGGCGGCGGGCTGGTTGCGCTGGGGGGCGCGCTGTCGTTGCTCGGGCGTCTGCTGCGGGAGCGCCGCGCGGCGAGGAGGGAAGACGCATGAAACGGCTGCTGCTTTGGCTGCCGCTGACCGCATTCGCGATGCTGTTCGCGGTGGTGGCGAGCGGGCTTTTTCGGCCAAGCGACAATCTGATTCATTCGCAGATGGTGGGCAAGCCTCTGCCCAAATTCTCGCTGCCGGCGATGGTGCCTGGCACGCCCGGGTTGGGCAGCGCGATGTTTCTTGACGGCAAGCCGCGGCTGCTGAACGTCTTCGCCAGCTGGTGCATTCCGTGCATGGCCGAATCGCCGCAACTGATGGCGCTGAAGCAGCAGGGCGTCGCGATCGACGCGGTGGCGGTTCGCGACACGCCGGAGAATATCGCCGCCTTCCTCAAACGCTTCGGCGACCCTTACGAGCGGATCGGCGACGATCGGCAAAGCGCGCTGCAACTCGCGCTGGGATCGTCCGGTGTGCCCGAGACCTATATCATCGACGGGCATGGCCGGATCGTCGATCAGCATATCGGCGACATTCGCGCCGAGGATATTCCCGATATCCTGGCGGCGCTGAAAAAGGCGGGCGCGTGAAGCGGCTGGCGGCCCTTGCGCTGCTGATCGCGGCGCCCGCGTTCGCCGATACGCCGCTGCCGCCGGCGGCGCTTGCCAATACGCAGCTTTCCGATCCGCATCAGGAAGCGCAAGCGCGCGCGCTGATGGAGACGCTACGCTGCGTCGTCTGCCAGGGCGAATCGATCGCGCAGAGCGATGCCGATATGGCCGGTCAGATGCGCGCGATGGTGCGCACGCGTATCGCCGCCGGGGAGAGTCCCGCGTCGATCCGCCACTGGATGATCGAGCGTTATGGCGATTACGTCAGCTACGATCCGCCGCTGAGCGGGTTGACGGCGCCGCTATGGCTGGCGCCGATCGCGATGCTGCTGGCCGGCGGCTGGATCGCGCGGGCGAGCTTCAAACGGCGGAAGGGGCGCGGCTGATGGGCTGGATTATGATGGCCCTGATCGGCATTGGCGCGGCGGGGCTGCTGCTCGCGCTGGGGGTTCGCCGCGGCATGTGGTCGATGATCGGCGCAACACTCATGATTGGCGCAATCGGCTATGCCGTGCAGGGGAGTCCAGCGCTTCCCGGTTATCCGGTGAAGGCCGATGCGCAGGGCATCGCCATCGATCCTGGCGTGGTGGAGCTGCGCGGCGCGATCTTCGGGCGTTACGGCGATAATGCGGCCTATCTCACGGCGTCCGATGCGTTGCAGGGCGCCGGCGCGAGCGAAAGCGCGGCGCGGCTGCTGCTTGGCGCGATCCGCCACAAGGGCAGCGATCCGGCGCTGTGGACCGAATTGGGCACGGTGATCGCGACGCATGACGGCGGTTATGTCTCGCCGGCGGCGCTGCTGGCGTTCCGCCATGCCAGCGCGCTCGCGCCGACGAGCCCGGGGCCACCACTGTTCGAAGGCCTGGCCTATGCGCGCGCTGGCGATTTCGCACGGGTGCGCCCGCTCTGGGCCAAAGCGCTGGCGCTGACGCCGAAGGCTGCGCCCTATCGGGCGGGAATCGTGATGCGGCTGGGCCTGCTCGATCGCTATCTGGCGATGGTGCAGGCGGGCGGCTGAGACCGCGCCGCCTGCATTCGTATCGCATGAGCGCTGAAGCTTAGCCGTTCCAGGCTTCGAACGGCAGGTCGAGCGCTTCGGCGACGGCCTGGTGGCGGATCTTGCCATTGGACACGTTCAGGCCGGCGGCGAGATGCTTGTCGTCTGCCATCGCCTTTTCCGCGCCAAGCCCGGCGAGCTTCATCACGAACGGCAGCGTCGCGTTGTTCAGCGCGAAGGCCGAGGTGCGCGCCACGGCGCCGGGCATGTTGGCGACGCAATAATGGATCACGCCATCGACTTCATAGACGGGATCGTCATGCGTGGTGGCGTGGCTCGTCTCGAAGCAGCCGCCCTGATCGATCGCGATGTCGACGAGCACCGAGCCGCGCTTCATCGTCGCCAGCATGTCGCGCGTGACGAGCTTGGGCGCCGCAGCGCCGGGAACGAGCACGGCGCCAATGACGAGATGGGCGTTCTTCACCGCGGCGGCGATCGCCGCCTTGGAGGCATAGGCCGTCTTGATCTGGCTGCCGAAGAACATGTCGAGTTCGGCGAGGCGCGCGTTGGAAATGTCGTAGATCGTCACGTCGGCGCGCATGCCCACGGCCATTTGCGCCGCATTCACGCCGGCGACGCCGCCGCCGAGGATCGCGACTCGCGCCGGCGCGACGCCGGGAACGCCACCGAGGAGCACGCCGCGGCCGCCCTGTTCCTTTTCAAGGTAATGCGCGCCGACCTGGATCGACATGCGGCCGGCGACTTCCGACATCGGCTTGAGCAGCGGCAGCGAGCGATCGTCGGCCGTCACCGTTTCGTAGGCGATGCAGGTGGCGCCCGCCTTCATCAGCCCTTCGGCCTGGGGCTTGTCCGCCGCGAGATGGAGGTAGG
>JBQCEK010000158.1:0-2232 GCA_051960335.1 Sphingomonas sp. | reverse complement strand
CGCCGACCGAGGCGGTGCGCGGCAGCTCGACCCGCATCCGCGCCGCGCGCGCCGGCGCGGCGATGAACGCATCGGCCAGCGTCAGCAGCACCACCGCGATCGGCCAGGCGAGGCCGGCATACCAGCGCTCGGGCACCAGCACGGCGACGACCAACGCGACGGGCACGCCCGCCGCCGCCGCCAGGATTGCCGTGCGGGTGGGATGGATCAACGCGGCGCCTCGATGGTGTCGATTATCTGAGCCACCACGTTCTCGACCACGCGGCCGTCGATCTCGGCGGCAGGCGACAGGATCAGGCGGTGACGCAGCAGTGCGGGCGCGAGCGCCTTGACGTCGTCGGGGATGACGAAATCGCGCCCGTCGAGCGCCGCGCGCGCCCTTGCCGCACCCGCGAGCAGCGCGCCGGCGCGGGGGCTCGCCCCGCTTTCGAGATCGGCGACATCGCGCGTGGCGCGGATCAGCGCGGCGATATAGTCGATTACCTCATCTACCAGCCGCACCTTGTCGACCGTCGCGCAAGCCTCGCCGATCGCAGCGGCGTCGGCGCACGGGGTGACACCCCAATGTTCGGGCGACATCTGCGCCTCGGCGGCACCGTGCCCGGCGATGATCCGGCGCTCTTCCTCGGCCGAGGGATAATCGACAATATGCTTGAATAGGAAGCGATCGAGCTGCGCCTCGGGAAGCGGGTAGACCCCCTGCTGCTCGATCGGCTTCTGCGTCGCGACGACGGTGAAGCGATCGCCGAGCGGCAGCGTCTCGCCGTCGATCGTCACGGTGCGCTCCTGCATCGCCTCGAGCAGCGCCGCCTGCGTTTTGGGCGGGGTGCGGTTGATCTCGTCGGCGAGTAGCAGGTCGGTGAAGATCGGCCCCCGCGTCAGCGTAAAGGTCGAGTTCTGGAAGTTGAAAAGATTGGCGCCGATGATGTCGCCAGGCATCAGATCGGGGGTAAACTGGATGCGCCCGAACTCGATCCCCACCGCGTGCGCGAAGCTGTGCGCAAGCAGTGTCTTGGCGGTGCCTGGCGGCCCTTCGAGCAGGATGTGCCCGCGCGCAAGCAATGCGACGAGCATCAGCTCGACGCTCGCTTCCTGCCCGATCACCGCTTTGGCGACCTCGGCGCGGATCGCGGCCGCGAGCGCCTGCACCTTGTCCATCGTCACACTTGTCTCTCCTGTTGCCAATCGTGAAGCGCCTGCGCCGCGGCGAGCAAGCTCGTGTCATCGTTCGCGGCCTCGGCAGCAGCCACGCGCGCGCTGAACGAGCCGTGGCCGAGGCCGTCGAGATGAGCATCCACCGCTTCGCCCTTCACCCGTGCCGAGACGCCGAACGCGCGCGCCGCCCGCTCGCGGACCACCGCGGCGTAGCGCCCGCCGAGCCGGTGCGTGCGCCCCGCCTTGCGAACCAGCGTCGCGCTGTTGTCGACCAACGCCGCCTTGCCGAACGCGATCGCGCGCGCGCGCCGCCGCGGCGCGCCGAACCGGGCGAGCGCGGTGAGTCCGACCAGCACCAGCACCGCGGCGACCGCCAGCGTCATCGCCAGGAACGGCGGATCGAACGCCAGCGTCAGCGGGCTGCGGGCATGACCGAGGCCGTTCAACGTCACGTCGAAGTTGATGCGATGAGTCTGCGAGCTGGTCGCCAGCCAGTCGATCAACGCCACCGCCGCGCGGGCATGGTCAAGCGATTTCAGCCCCGCATTGTCGATCAGGTCGGGATCGGCGAGCACGTAGAGCGGGGTCGGGCCGATCTGTGCGAGCACCACGCCGTCGCGATCGGCGATCAGCGGATAGAAGGTGCTCGGCACCTGATTGCCGTCGACGACCTGCGACGAAAGGGCTGATCCAGTGATCAGTTGGATCGGCCGCGGAGCATCGAAATGAATGTCGGCCGGCAGATAAGACTTGCTGGTCAATTCACGCCCGGCGCTGGCGAC
The DNA here is from genome assembly GCA_051960335.1 of Sphingomonas sp. Lineage (GTDB taxonomy): Bacteria > Pseudomonadota > Alphaproteobacteria > Sphingomonadales > Sphingomonadaceae > Sphingomonas. Next base: position 295 of record JBQCEK010000158.1, on the reverse strand, counting down.
CCGCTTGATTGCCAATTTCGACTGCGGCGCGAGCACGCCGGCCGGGTCGTCGGTCGGCAGCAGCGAATCGATCCGCACCCAGCCTTTGTGCGTCTTGTCCTCGACGGTCTGCCATTTAGGCAGGATGATCAGCGTCGGCCGATGTGGTCGGCCCTGGACGATCCCGCCGACATCGATCGTGCCGTTGGGCGGCGTCGCGACCAGGAGGCCGTCTTCGGCCCATTGATGACGATCACGGACGAAATTGACCTGATGCCCGGTCTCGCGCGCCAGCCGCACCATCCCGGAAAAGCCG
>JBQCEK010000157.1:0-4444 GCA_051960335.1 Sphingomonas sp. | reverse complement strand
GGATCGACTCGTTTCCCGCACGGCGTGATCATCACCCACCGCGCGCTGCTGAACAATCTTGCCGCGCATAGCCACGGCATGCAACTGGTGGATACCGATCGCTGCGTTTCCTGGCTGCCCTGGTATCATGACATGGGGCTGGTCGGCTGCTTTCTGTCGCCGGTCGCCAATCAGGTGTCGACCGACTATCTGAAGACCGAGGATTTCGCCCGCCGTCCGCTCGCCTGGCTCGATCTCATCAGCCGCAATCAGGGCACCACCCTCTCCTATTCGCCGACCTTCGGCTACGACATCTGCGCGCGCCGCATGTCGAGCCAGACGAAGGCGTCGGATCGCTTCGATCTCTCGCGCTGGCGGGTCGCCGGCAACGGCGCCGACATGATCCGGCCGGATGTGATGCAGGCGTTCGTCGATGCGTTCGCCGATGCCGGCTTCCAGGCCAGCGCCTTCCTGCCGAGCTACGGCCTGGCCGAGGCGACTCTGGCGGTGTCGATCATGCCCCCGGGCGAGGGAATCCGCGTCGAGCTGGTCGAGGAAACGCAGCTGTCGGGCGTTCCCGTCGGCCATGATCGGCCGCAACGCTACCGTGCGATCGTCAATTGCGGCAAGCCGGTGCGCGACATGACGGTCGAGATCCGTGAGGAAGAGGGCGGCGCGCTGCCCGACCGCGCGATCGGCAAGGTCTGGTGCAAGGGCCCATCGGTGATGAGCGGCTATTTCCGCGATCCGGACGCGACGGCCGCCTGCATGGCCGACGGCTGGCTCGATACCGGTGACATGGGCTATATGTCCGACGGCTACGTCTATATCGTCGGCCGCGCCAAGGACATGATCATCGTCAACGGCCGCAATCACTGGCCGCAGGACATCGAATGGGCGGTCGAGCAGCTTCCGGGCTTCAAGGCGGGCGACATCGCCGCCTTCGCGATCACCACGCCGGGCGGTGAGGAAACACCGGCGGTGCTGGTGCAATGCCGCACCTCCGACGATAGCGAGCGCGCGCGGCTGCGCGACGAGATTCGCGAACGCGTCCGCTCGGTCACCGGCATGAATTGCGTGATCGAGCTGGTCCCGCCGCGCACCTTGCCGCGCACCAGCTCGGGCAAGCTCAGCCGGGCCAAGGCGCGCAATCTCTATCTGGCGGGTGAGATCAAGCCCTATGCCATTGCCGCCTGACCGGAATGCAAGATTAACGCGCTGACGGCGCTTGAGATTTTTTCTGAAGATTCGGCGCCGGCTCTAACCTTCCGCTAACCAGCGTTCGGCTACCAGCACGCGGGTGACGAGTCAGACCTCCCAGTTCGCTCAGCCGCACATCGACACGCGCGCGCTGTTGGGCCTGTACGACCCCGCGGATTCGACCGATTGGGGCCCGATTCGCGCCGCCCAACTCAAGGCCGGCCGCGGGTTCGCGCTGTTCCTGCTCGGCGTCCATGTCGTCAGCGCCGCGCTCGTCGTGATCGTGCTCGCGCCGCATCGGCCGCTGTGGATGCTGGCCGGCTGGGCGTGCGCGATCGCCCTTGCCGCTGGCGGGGTGGCGATTCGCCGCCTGTCCTCGCGGCTTCGTGACTTGCACAGCGCCAGTGTCCGCGACGTCCGCCGCACCGTGATCGATGGCATTCTGCTCGGTCTGCTCTGGGCGGTGCCGCCCCTTGCCTTCGGCGTCGCCGGTGATCTGCGAACGGCGCTCAGCCTATGGATCATCCTGTCCGTCCTGATGGCCGCGTCGGCGGTCGCCTTGGCTGGCCTCCCCCTGCCGACATTGGCGTTTCTTGCCCTGCTCGGCGCGTCGGTCAGCGGCATGCTGCTGGTCAATGCCGGCCCGCTGCTCGCCTGCGCCGTGCTGCTGTTCACGGTATTGCTGATGGTGGGCTGCTTCACGCGCGGTCGCGCCCTCGTGCTGATCCGCGCCGGCGAGATCGCGCTGGCCGAACGCGACGAGACGGTCAGCCTGTTGCTGCGCGATTTCGAGGAAAGCAGCGCCGATTGGCTCTGGGAGATCGACGCCGGCCGCCGCATCGTCCGCGCCAGCACCAAATTCTGCCACGCCGTCGGCGTCGATCCGCTCAAGATCAACGGCGCGCCGTTCCTCCAGGTGCTCGCCGGCCCGAAGTGGGACGCGGGCGAGTTCAGCGCGGGCCTGCGCGAGCTTGCCGAACGGCTGAAGGGGCGTGAGAGTTTTCGGGATCTGCGTCTGCCGGTGCATGTGAAGGGCGAGGAACGCTGGTGGGAAATCACCGCCAGCCCGCGCTTCGACGATGCCGGCGCGTTCGTCGGCTTTCGCGGCGTCGGCTCCGACGTCACCGAAGCGCGCGCCTCCACCGACAAGATCAATCGCATGGCGCGCTATGACGCGCTCACCGGCCTGCCCAATCGGCTGCTGATCAACGAAGCGCTCGCCGCGGCAATGGCCGAGGCCGAAAAATGGGGCAGCCGCTGCGCATTCATGATGATCGATCTCGATCGCTTCAAGGCAGTCAACGACACGCTCGGGCATCAGATCGGCGATCGCTTGCTCGGCCGGGTTTCGGAACGGCTGCGTTTCCTCACCAGCGACAATGAAATGGTCGGGCGGCTCGGTGGCGACGAATTCGCCGTGGTTGTGCGCGACGCGAGCGATTTCGCGCGGGTCGAGCGGCTGGCGCTGGCGATCATCGAATCGCTGTCGCAGCCTTATGAGGTCGATCAGAACACGCTCTACATCGGCGCCAGCGTCGGCGTGGCGCAGGGCCCGCGCGACGGCCGCACGGCGGAGACGCTGATCCGTTCGGCCGATCTCGCCCTGTACCGTTCCAAGGAAGGCGGCGGCGGCCATTTTCATCTTTATGAGCCGCAACTGCACGTTCAGGCGGAGGAACGCCGCGTCCTCGAAATCGCGCTTCGCCACGCGCTGGAGAATGGCGAGCTGCATCTGCAATACCAGCCCGTCGTGGCGGCGGATAGCGGCGCGCTGTCTGGCTTCGAGGCGCTGCTGCGCTGGACTCATCCGGAATTCGGATCCGTGTCTCCGGCAAAGTTCGTGCCGATCGCGGAGGAAGCGCGGCTGATCGCGCCGATCGGCGAATGGGTCCTTCGCACCGCGTGCGAAGAAGCCGCCCGCTGGCCCTCCAACGTCCGCATCGCCGTCAACGTATCGGCGGAACAGCTCTACAACCCCAATTTCGTCAACACGGTAACCTCGGCGCTCAGCCACAGCGGCCTGTCCGCCGAACGGCTGGAGGTCGAAGTGACCGAAAGCCTGTTTATGCGCGAGGGCACCTGCGCCACCCAGGTACTCGAACGGCTGCTCGATCTCGGCATCCGGCTCAGTCTCGACGATTTCGGGACGGGCTATTCGTCGCTCGGCTATCTGTCGCGCACGCGATTTTCGACGATCAAGGTCGATCGCACCTTCGTGCAGCAAGCGTCGAAGGGCGCGCCGGAGGCGACGGCGATCATCCGCGCGGTGGTTGCGCTGGCGGACAGCCTCGGCATGGCGACCACCGCCGAGGGCGTCGAGACCGAGCATGAACATATGATGGTGCAGCGGCTCGGCTGCACCAAGGTGCAGGGCTATTATTTCGGCCGCCCGCTGCCCGTCGAGGAAGCCCGCGCCATCGCCAATCGCGGCCAGGGCGCGTCCGCCGCAGCGTAACGCCGTCGCTTCGCACGCGCCGATCGTCCTCGTCCGAACGCTGCGCCGAGCCGCCAGAAACCACTATTGCCCGGTTCGCAACATCCCGCTACACGCGGCCGCACCTGCAGGGGTGTAGCTCAGCTGGTTAGAGCGTCGGTCTCCAAAACCGAAGGCCCTCGGTTCGAATCCGAGCTCCCCTGCCAGGCATCCCGATCGATCGCCGGTCGGCCCGCGTCTCCATCATAAATAAAGTTTCCGAAATCCACCGGCGACCAGTTGCGCCGGTGTGTTATGCCGATAAGGTGCCGCCTTCGATCACTTGACGGGGATGGGCATGAAGATCCGGCTGAAAGCGGCGCTGCTCGGCGCTGCGACGGTAATGGCGCTCGGCACGATCACGGCGGCGGGCGCGCAGGAAACGGCGAAGGCCGACAAGATCGACCAGAGCGGCGACAAGCCGGGCACCGGCACCTCCTCCCCCGATCGCGGCGTGCTGTTCCACCCGCAGGCAAGCGACAGCTCGGGTTCGGTCACGGTCGAAGGCAAGCAGATTGCTTATAACGCGGTCGCCGGCACGCTGATCGTCCATCCGCAGGGGTGGGACGACGCCGCCTGGCGCGAGGAAACCGACAAGGACCTCGCCGACAAGAAGGACGTCAAGGCCGAAGCCTCGATGTTCTATGTCGCCTACTTCAAGAAGGGCGCGCCGTCGGCGGATCGCCCGATCACCTTCCTGTTCAACGGCGGCCCCGGCTCGTCGACCGTGTGGCTGCACATGGGCGCTTTCGGCCCGCGTCGCGTGATCACCAACGATGATACGCACACACC
>JBQCEK010000156.1:0-2651 GCA_051960335.1 Sphingomonas sp. | reverse complement strand
GAATTCGGGCTGGGGCGAGCATGATCCAGCTTTACACGGCGCTCGTCTATGAAGGGCCGGGGCTGGCGCATCGGATCGCGCGGGGGCTTGCCGAAATGCTGCGGCGCGACGGTTTCGCAAGCGTCGGCGACGCGGTTGGCGCAGGCTGACGTAGCGTCTTGCCTCGGCGGCAATCGTCGCTAGGCTCGCCGCCTGACATGACCGGCCGACCGATCCGGCGACCCAGGAGAGACGATTGCGCACGCTCGAGCATTTCCCCAATCTCGTGACGATGTTTTTCGCGCGGGCGCGCGATGGCGGCGATGCCCCGTTCCTCTGGCACAAGGAGGGCGGCCGCTGGGTGTCGCAGAGCTGGGCCGAAACCGCACGGCAGGTCGCCAGCCTGGCCACCGCGTTGAAGCACATCGGGCTGAAGAGCGGCGACCGCGTGATGCTGGTTTCGGAGAACCGGCCCGAATGGTGCATCAGCGATCTCGCGATCATGGCGGCGGGCTGTGTGACGGTGCCGACCTACATCACCAATACCGAGCGCGATCACACCCATATCATCGAAAATTCGGGCGCGCGCGCGGTGATCGTTTCCAACGCGAAGCTCGCCAAGACGCTGATGCCCGCGGTGGTGCGCGCGTCGCAGGCGCAGATCGTGATCGGTATCGAGGAGATGCGCGTCGCTCAATCGGGCGAGGTCGCTTTCCATGATTGGCAAAGCCTGATCAACCGCCACCCCTCCGAACCGGACGCGGTGGCGCTGGAGGCCAATTTCGCGCGCGAGGACCTGGCGTGCATCATCTACACCAGCGGCACCGGCGGCGCCCCGCGCGGCGTGATGCAGCCTCCCGGCGCGATCCTGCACAACGTGGCGGGCTGCACGCGGATCATTTCGGAGGATTTCGGCTGGGAGGACGAGGTGTTCCTTTCCTTCCTGCCGCTGAGCCACGCCTATGAGCATACCGGCGGGCAGCATTTCCCGATCGGCCTCGGCGCGCAGATCTATTATGCCGAAGGGCTGGAGAAGCTCGCCTCGAATATCGAGGAGACGAAGCCGACGATCATGGTGGTCGTCCCGCGGCTGTTCGAAGTGCTTCGCACGCGCATCTCCAAGGCGATCGAAAAGCAGGGCGGCCTGCCCGATTATATGCTGCGCCGGGCGATCGACATCGGCGCGCGCGATTATGAGGGCAAGTCCCGATTGATCGACAAGCCGATGAAGCTGCTGCTCAACCGCGCGTTCAAGCCGAAGATCGCGCAGCGCTTCGGCGGGCGGATCAAGGCGATGGTTTCGGGCGGCGCGCCGCTCAATCCCGAAATCGGCGTGTTCTTCCAGTCGCTCGGCCTCACCTTCCTGCAAGGCTATGGCCAGACCGAGGCGGCGCCGGTGATTTCTTGCAACCGGCCCTCGGCGGGATTGCGGATGGATACGGTGGGGCCGCCGCTGCCCGATACCGAGGTGAGGATTGCCGACGACGGCGAGATTCTGGTGCGCGGAGAGCTCGTCATGCACGGCTATTGGCGCAACGAGGCGGAAACCGCCCGCGTGCTGAAGGATGGCTGGCTGCACACCGGGGATATCGGGCTGATCGACGACAAGGGCCGGATCAAGATCACCGATCGCAAGAAGGACATCATCGTCAACGACAAGGGCGACAATGTCGCGCCGCAGAAGATCGAGGGCATGCTGACGCTTCAGCCGGAGATCATGCAGGCGATGATCTGGGGCGATCGCCGGCCTTATATGGTCGCGGCGATCGTGCCCGATCCCGAATGGACCCAGGAATGGTGCGCGAAGAACGGGGACGTCTGCAATTTCGCGAGCCTGGCGCAGAACCATGATTATCGTGCGGCGCTGGGCAAGGCGGTCGAGCGGGTCAATGCCGAACTGTCGGTGATCGAGCGCATCCGGCGCTTCCTGATCGCCGACGAACCGTTCGCGATCGAGAACCAGCAATTGACCCCGTCGCTGAAGATTCGTCGTCACGTGCTTCGCGAGGTTTATGGCGAACGGCTGGACGCGCTGTATCGCGGCTAGCGCCAACGCATGATGCCGTGTGATGCCATGTTGCCGCAATTCGCCATGATTTGGACCAAAGTCGATTCTAGCGTCCATCGCTGACGCCCTTTCCTCGTGACGCCTTGTCGCCCGCGCGGACGGGCGGGAAGGCGAAGTGACGATGACCGACGAATTGAGTGTTCGACAGGCGCTGCCACCGGCCCCGTCGTCCGATAACGACAACCACCGCGGCGCCAGTGATTGGCGCGACGTCGATCGGCTGCCGGCGGCCGGCGAGCCTGCCGTGTCGGGCGCCCTGCCCGCGGCGCGCGGGCGGCCGTTGATCGTTCGCCTGGGCAAGCGGCTGCGCGGGGTATTCGACCGGCTGATCGCATCGTCCTCGCTGGTCTCCAACGAGCCGATCCTCGACGTGCGCGATTTTCCGTGGACCGCGACGCTTCGCGCCAATTGGCGGGCGATCTGTCGCGAGGCGATCGCGGTCGCGTTCGACGGCGCCGCCGCGCCATCGCTGGCAACGATCTCGCCCGATCACCGGTCGATCGCCCCTCTAGGCATGTGGCGATCGTTCTTCCTGCGCGGCTATGGGTATCCGATCGACGATAACCTGGCCCGCTGCCCGCGGACGGCCGCGCTGGTTTCGGCG
>JBQCEK010000155.1:0-4606 GCA_051960335.1 Sphingomonas sp. | reverse complement strand
AGCTGCTCGGCGTGGACCGCAAGTCGGTGGCGGCGGTGCGGGTGCGCCAGGTCGATCCGCCGGCGGCCGATCAGGTCGCGCTGAAACAGGGCCAGCCCGCCGCGCCGCGTCTCGATTCGCCGGCGGTGCTGCTCGCCGGGCTCCGCGCCCGGCTGAGCACACTTCCGGAGGCGCCGGTTGTGGCGCCGCCGCCCGCAAAGGGGGCCGCGCCCGCGACAAAGCCGGCCAAGCCCGGCGCTGCCTATCCTACGCCCGAAAAGCCGGCAGCGTCGCCGTCGCCCAAGCCGGTCGACGCCAAGCCCAAACCTGCCCCCGCCAAGGCCCCGCCAGCCGTGGCGAAGGGCAAATACACCGTCCAGGTCGCCGCTTTCTCCAGCGAGGCGAACGCCAAATCGCTCGCCGGCCGGATCGACGGGCACGTCATTCCCTCGGGCAAGTTCTGGCGCGTCGAGCTCGGCCCGTTCGCCGACAGCACGGCCGCGAAAAGCGCCCGTGACGGCGTCGCCAAGCGGGGCTATGGCGATGCGCGTGTCGTCCGCAAGGATTGATGTCCACCACCAGCGTAACGGAAACGAGTTCCCTGATGAGAAGATTGATCGCCGCCACTTCGATCGCCGTCCTGATGGCCACGCCGACGATGGCGGAAGCGCCGCCGTTCGACACGCCGGCGACGGTCGCGTTCATGCAGGATATGAACACCGGCGCGGTGCTCTACGCGAAGAATCCCGATCAGCATGTGCCGCCCGCCTCGCTCGCCAAGACGATGACGGTCTATACCGTGTTCGACATGATCAAGCGCGGCGACGTGAAGCTCGATCAGAAGATCACCTTCCAGCCCGATGCCTGGAAGCAGTGGCATAGCCAGGGTTCGACCATGTTCCTCTCGGCGGGCGAGCAGGTCAGCGTCGCCAATCTGCTGCTCGGCATCATCACCCTGTCGGGCAACGACGCGTGCATCGCGCTCGCTGATGGCGTGTCGGGCACGGAGGCGGCGTTCGTCCAGCGGATGAACGAGAATGCCAAGAAGCTCGGCCTCACCGGCAGCCATTTCGGCACCGCGAACGGCTGGCCGGATAATGGTGTCACCTATGTCACCGCGCGCGACATGGTGAAGCTGGCCGAGGCGACGATCCGCGACTTCCCCGACCTCTACAAGCAATTCTATGCCAAGCCCGATTTCACCTGGGGCCAGACGATGGGCGGCAACGCCATCACGCAGGCGAACCGCGATCCGCTGCTCGGCCGCGTGCCCGGCGCCGATGGCCTGAAGACCGGGCATACCGACGAATCGGGCTTCTCGGTTGTCGGCTCGGCGCAGCAGAACGGCCGGCGCATCACGATGATGATGAGCGGCATGACCAGCTTCAACCAGCGCATCCAGCAGTCGGTGGCGTTCATGAACTGGGGCTTCCACGCCTGGCAGAACAAGACGCTCGCCGCCAAGGGCAAGCTGGTCGAACAGGCCGAGGTGCAGGGCGGCGATTCGACCACCGTCGGCCTCGTCGCGCCGCAGGATATCGCGGTGACGATCCCCTCGGGCTCGACGCCGAACATGCAGATCAAGGTCGTCTATCAGGGCCCGATAGCGGCGCCGATCAAGGCCGGCCAGCATATCGCCGATATCGTCGTCACCACGCCCGATACCGGCGCGCAGACCATGCCGTTGGTCGCCGCGAAGGATGTCGGCAAGGCCGGTTTCTTCCGCCGCGCGTGGAACGGCCTGATGACGCTGATTTGAGGCGCGCGCTGTGACTCCGGGCCGCTTCATCTCGCTCGAAGGCGGGGAGGGGGCGGGCAAATCGACCCAGGCGACGCGTCTCGCCGCCGCGCTCGGTGACCGCGGCATCGAGACGCTCGTCACTCGTGAGCCCGGCGGCAGCGAAGGCGCCGAGGCGATTCGCGGCCTGCTGATGCAAGGCGACGTGGCGCGCTGGAGCCCGCACGCCGAGGCGCTGCTGTTCGCCGCCGCGCGCGCCGATCATGTCGACAAGCGCATCAATCCGGCGATCGCCGCGGGGACGTGGGTGATCTGCGACCGCTTCCTCGATTCGAGCCGCGCCTATCAGGGCCTCGCCGGCGGGATCGACGACGCCGCGATCCTCGCGCTCCACGCCTTCGGCTCGCGCGGGCTGCTCCCCGATCGCACCTTCGTCCTCGACATGGGCGTGGCCGAGGGAGCGGAGCGCGCGACCGGCCGCGACGGCGCCGCCGCCGACCGCTTCGCCGCGCGCGGAGAGGGCTTTCACCAGGACGTCGCGCAAGCCTTCCGTCGCTTCGCCGCCGACGAGCCCGACCGCATCCGCCTGATCGACGCCACTGGCACCCCCGAAGCGGTAACCGACCGCCTGATGGCCAACCTCGCCGATCTGCTGCCATGACGTCACTGATCGGCAACCAGCGGGCACAGCAGACTTTCCTCTCCGCGATGCGCAGCGGGTCGCTCCACCACGCCTGGCTCTTCGCCGGCCCGCAAGGGGTGGGGAAGGGCACCTTCGCCCGCTTGGCGGCAATGCGCATGCTGGCGGAAGCCGCGGGCGACGTCTCCCCAAATCAGTCACCCCGGCCCCCGAGCCGGGGCGAGGCTTCTTCTTTTTCCTTGGACGAGGAAGGCAGCCTAACCCCGGGTCAAGCCCGGGGTGACGAGGGTTTGGGCCCTGCGTTGCTCGAAAACACCCGCACCCGCTCCCTGATCGAAGCCGGCTCCCACCCCGATTACCGCGTCCTCTCCCGCCTCCCCAAGGACCTCGAAAAGCCCGACCAGGACCTCGCCCGCTCGATCCCGATCGCGCAGGTCCGCGCGCTGCAACCGCTGTTCGCGACCACCCCGTCGCTGTCGCCGCGCCGCATCGTCATCATCGACGCGATCGACGACCTCGAACGCGCCGCCGCCAACGCGCTCTTGAAGAACCTCGAGGAACCGCCCGCCGGCACCATCTTCCTGCTCGTCAGCCACGCCCCGGGCCGGCTGCTGCCGACGATCCGCTCGCGCTGCCGAACCTTACGCTTCGAACCGCTCCCGTCCGATCTCCTCGCCGACGAGCTCGCCCGCCGCATGCCTGATGCCCCGCACGAGGAAATCGCCGCGATCGTCACCGGCGCCAAGGGCTCGCTCGGCCGCGCGCTCGATTTCGCCGGCCTCGACATCGCCGGCATGGACAAGGCGCTGGCGACGATCGCCACCACCGGCGACCCGACCAACGCCGAACGCTCGTCACTGGCCAAGAGCCTCGCGCTCAAGGCCCAGCAACCCCGCTACGAAGCCTTTCTCGACCGCGCCCCCGCCTTCATCGCCGAAGCCGCGACGACGCGCGCAGGGGAGGCCCTGCGCACCGCCCTCGACGCCCACGAAGCCGCCCGCGCGCTGGCCACCAGCGCCCGCGGCCTGTCGCTCGACCAGCGCGCAAGCGTGTATGAGATGGCAGGACTGGTGGCGCGGTTGGCTTGACGAGCGGTCGTTACGACGAGGGGGCGAAATGAGTTGGACGTTGACGGCCTTTGCTGCTTTCGCCGCATTCCTTGCGCTTCCCCCCGGTTCCCGTGAGCTAACCACCTATGCCGTTCCCGGCCTGGTCGCGCTGGAAGCTGGCTATGCCGCCCAAGTTGCTGCACGGATGCGTGCTCTCGACAAATCGGGGTTTCCGCCGACGATTCGGGAAAGAGCTTACCTAATTCCGTATGCAGGCGGCGTGCTTGTATATATTGCGGTCGGCATCGGCGGCGTGCCTGTCGAATTTTCAAGAGTGGCAGGCTGTATTGCCGCGACGATAATTTTGGTGTCGAAGGTTCTGGTTGGCGCCAGCCGGATATCGCCATCGCCTGGCAGAACCACTCTGAAGTAGCGTCCAACCCACCCCTTTGCCCCCGCCCGCCAATCGGCTAAGCGCCGCGCATGGCTGAGCCCTTCTACATCACCACCGCGATCAATTATCCCAATGGCCGCCCGCATATCGGCCATGCCTATGAGGCGATCGCCGCCGATGCGATCGCGCGCTTCCACCGCCAGGCGGGGCGCGACGTGCGGTTCCAGACCGGCACCGACGAACACGGCCTGAAAATGGTCCAGACCGCGCGCGCCCGCGGCGTCGAGGTGCGCGCGCTCGCCGACGAAATGTCCGGTCATTTCCAGGCGATGGCGGCGAAGCTGAACATCTCCTACGATCGCTTCATCCGCACCGTCGAGCCGCAGCACCACGCCGCCAGCCAGGCGCTGTGGAAGGCGATGGAAGCCGCCGGGGACCTTTATCTCGATCGCTATGAGGGCTGGTATTCGGTCCGCGACGAGGCGTTCTACGACGAGAAGGAGCTGGTCGACGGGGAAGGGGGCAAGCTCTCGCCCAACGGCACCCCCGTCGAATGGACCGCTGAGGAAACCTGGTTCTTCCGCCTCTCCAAATACCAGCAGAAGCTGCTCGACCATTACGCCGCGCACCCCGAGTTCATTCAGCCCGAAAGCCGCCGCAACGAAATCCTCCGCTTCGTCGAGGGCGGGCTGTCCGACCTGTCGGTCTCGCGCACCAGCTTCGATTGGGGCGTCAAGGTGCCGGGCAGCGACGGCCACGTTATGTACGTCTGGGTCGATGCGCTGACCAACTACATCACCGGCCTC
>JBQCEK010000154.1:0-8882 GCA_051960335.1 Sphingomonas sp. | reverse complement strand
TCCGGCTGCCGATGACGAGATAGAGGCTCGCCCAGATTGCGGTGGCGAGGCCCAGCGGCGAGCGCGCCAGCCCCCACAGGATCAGAAACGAGGCGCTGTAGAGCGGATGCCGCATCCAGCGGTGGAGGCCATCGAGCGCAAGCGGCTCATCGTCGTCTCCCTCGCCGCGCAGCTGCGCGAGACCGACGAACGGCGCGGCGCGGTAGCTACGCAGCGCAGCGAGGCCGAGCACCAGCCCGCCAACGACCATCGCATCGCCCGTCCACAATAGCCACGCCGGCAGCGCGAAGCTGGCGCTGCCCGCGGCGAGCCGGCGGCCAAACGCCAGCACGATGCCGAGATGGACAAGCGCGACGAGATTATAGGCGATGCGGTGGAACCGCCCCGCCGCCGCGAGCACCCCGCGATTGCGCCGCGCGCCGGCGAGCACGCTGTGGCCGATGCCGAAGCTGAGCCACGCCAGCGCATAGAGAAACTGGCCGGCCAGGCTCATCAGCCGACGATCCACCAACGCAACAGCCCGGTGACCGCGCCCAGCGCCAGCACGCTCGCCAGCCAGATCGCCGCCATCCAGCCGAGCCGCTTCCACAAAGGCGCGGGCGCTTCCATCAATGGTAGCCGTGGGTGCCGACCTTGCCGCGGAACACCCAATAGGCCCAACCGGTATAGGCAAGGATCATCGGCAGGATAATGACGACACCGACCAGCATGAAGATCTGGCTCTGCGCCGGCGCCGCGGCCTGCCAGATCGTCACCGCGCGCGGGACAATATAGGGGTAAAGGCTGACGCCCAGCCCGACAAAGCCGAGGAAGAAGATCGCCAGCGCCATCAGGAACGGTAGCCGCTCGCGGCCCTTGGCCAGGCTCCAGAACAACACCGCAGCGATGATCGCGGTCAGCAGCGGTACCTGCGCCGTGACCAGCACGCCCGGCGTCACGAACCAGCGATGCCAATAGTCGTAGGTGAGGAACGGCGTCGCCGCGCTTACCGCCGCCAGCGCGACCAGCGTGGCGATGCCGAGCCAGAAAGCGAGTCGGCGCGCATGCGCCTGGCCCGATCCCTCGGTCTTCCACACCAGCCAGGTTGCGCCGAGCAGCGCGTAGCCGATCACCACCGCGACGCCGGTCAGCAAAGTGAACGGGCTGAGCCAGTCGAGCCAGCCGCCGGCATAGGCGTCGTTCTCGACATGGATGCCCTGCAGAATCGCGCCCAGCGTGATCCCTTGCGCCAGCGCGGCGACGGTAGAGCCGAGCGTGAAGGCGACGTCCCAGTAACGACGGTGGCTCGCGTCGCGCCAGCGGAACTCGAAGGCGACGCCGCGAAAGACGAGCCCGAGCAGCATCGCGATCATCAGCGGATAGGTCGCCGGCAGGATGATCGAGAAGGCCAGCGGGAACGCTGCCATCAGGCCGCCCCCGCCCAACACAAGCCATGTCTCGTTGCCATCCCACACCGGCGCGATCGAGTTCATCGCATGATCGCGCTCCTCGCCGACCGAAAAGCCGGGGAAGAGGATGCCGATGCCGAGATCGAAGCCGTCCATCACGACATAAGCGAACACCGCGATCGCGATGATCACCGCCCAGATCGTGGCGAGATCGTAATCGTAGGTCATGACCGCCCCTCTGCCGGTGCGTGCTGCTGGTCGAGCCCCGAGGCGGGGGTGATGCCGGCGGCGCGGCGCGGCGTTCGGCGCGGCTCGCGCTCGCCGCGTTCGGGCGGATGCGCCATCAGCTTGAGCACGTAGTAGATGCCCGCGCCGAACACGAGGAAATAGACGATCACGAACGCCAGCAGCGATGTCGCCACAGCAGGAGCGGCGAGCGGCGAATGGGACTGCGCGGTGAGCAGATGACCATAGATCGTCCAGGGCTGGCGGCCGACTTCGGTCGTCACCCAGCCGGCGATCACCGCGACGAAGCCCGCCGGCCCCATCACGACGGCGGCACGGTGCAGCCACGGCCAGTCATACAATTTGCCGCGCCAGCGCGCGACGAGGCTGAACAGCCCGAGGCCGAGCATCGCGAAGCCAAGCGCGACCATGATGCGGAACGACCAGAAGACGATCGGCACTGGCGCCCATTGATCGCGCGGGAAATCCTTGAGTCCCGGAAGGGGCGCGTCCGCATCATGCTTGAGGATCAGCGATCCGAGCTTGGGAATCTCGACCTTCGCGTTGATCCTTGCCTCGTCATTGCTCGGCAGGCCGAACAGGATCAGCGGCGCGCCGTCAGGGCTGGGATCGTAATCGCCCTCCATCGCCAGCACCTTGGCGGGCTGATGCTCGAGCGTGTTGAGGCCGTGCATGTCGCCAGCGAATATCTGGATCGGCGCGACCAGCGCCGCCATCCACATCGCCATCGAGAACATTGTGCGCGCGCCGGGATTGGCGCGATCCTTCAGCAGATGCCACGCGCCGACCCCGCCAACCACCAGCGCGGTCGTCAGGTAAGCGGCGATCACCGTGTGCGTCAGGCGATAGGGGAAGCTGGGGTTGAAGATGATCGGCAGCCACGATCCCGCCGGCACAAACTGCCCGCGCGCGTTGATCGCGAAGCCGACCGGGGTCTGCATCCACGAATTGACGCTGATGATCCAGGTCGCCGAGACCAGCGTGCCGAGCGCAACCATGCAGGTGGCGAAGAAATGAAGCCCCTTGCCGACCTTGGAGATGCCGAACAGCATCACGCCGAGGAAGCCGGCCTCGAGGAAGAAGGCGGTCAACACCTCATAGGCCATCAGCGGCCCGACCACTGGCCCGGCTTTATCCGAGAACACCGACCAGTTGGTGCCGAACTGATAGGACATCACGATGCCCGAGACGACACCCATGCCGAACGCGACGGCGAAGATTTTCAGCCAGTAACGGTAGAGGTTGGCATAAACGCCCTTGCCCGTCTTCAGCCACAACCCTTCGAGCACCATGAGATAGCTCGCCAGCCCGATCGAAAAGCTCGGGAAGATGAAGTGGAAGCTCACCGTGAAGGCGAACTGCGCACGGGCGAGAATGACTGGATCGAGATGCTCGAACATGTGATGCCCCGTTTGATCGGCGGCAGGCGGAGCCCAGACTGCGCCCGCCGCCGGATAACGTCAATCGACCTTGGTGGTGCGCAGATACGGCCGGTGCTCGGTCCACCCCTGTGGGAAAAGCGTGCTCGCCTCGTCATTGCCGATCGATGGCGGGATGATCACGTCCTTGCCCTTCTGCCAATCGGCGGGCGTTGCGATGCGCTTCGCGTCGCCGAGCTGCAACGCATCGATCACGCGCAGGATCTCGTCGAAATTCCGGCCGACGCTCATCGGATAGGTCATCGTCAGGCGGATCTTCTTGTTCGGATCGATAATGAACACGGATCGCACCGCGGCGGTTTCGCTCTGCTGTGGGTGGATCATGTCATACAGTTTGGCGATCTTCAGATCGGCATCGGCGACGATCGGGAATTGCAGGTTCGTCTTCTGCGTATCATTGACGTCGGCGATCCACTTGCGATGTTCGTCCGCCGTGTCGGTGGAAAGACCCAGCGGCTTGGTGTTGCGCGCGGCAAACTGGTCTGCAAGCTGCGCGGTGCGACCCATCTCGGTGGTGCAGACGGGGGTGAAATCGGCCGGATGGCTGAAAAAGAACACCCAGCTGTCACCAGCCCAATCATGAAAGCTGATCTCGCCGTTCTGGGTATCGACGGTGAAATCCGGGGCGGTATCGCCGATGTGCAGGCTCATGAGTCACTCCTTCGGGTTGACGCCGCAAGCGCGGCTTGTTGGACGATTAGAGCGCCGCCGCGCTCTTCCAGAGCATATATGCGGCGACGACGAAGATCAGGCCGGCGAAGACCGTCGTCAGCATACCGGTGCCCGACAGGCGCTTGGCGAGGATCGTGCCGCTGACGCCGCCAGCCACACCGCCAACGATGAAGATGCCGGCGAGCGGCCAATCGACCAGCCCGGAAAAGGCGTAATTGGCGGCGGTCGTGAGACCGAAGGCAGTCACCGCGACCAAGCTGGTGCCGACCGCGTTGATCATCGGCATTCGCGTCGAGGCGACCAGCCCTGGCACGATCAGGAAGCCGCCGCCGATACCGAAGAAACCCGAAAACAACCCCGTGCCGAAGCCGTATCCGCCCACCTTGGGCGCGTTCTGGCGGTTGCATTCGGCGCCCGGATCGCCGCCCGCCTTGCGCCCGCGCAGCATCAGCACGCCGACGACGACCATCACCAGCGCGAACAGGAACAGTAGCTTCTGCCCGTCGAACGCCTTGCCCGCGGTCGAGCCGATCAGCGCGCCGATAATGCCGGCCGCGGCATAGATCGCACCGCAGCGCCACTTCACGGTCTTCGCCCGCGCGTGGCTGGCAAGCCCGGTTGCGGCGTTGGCGGCCACCGCCAGCGCGCTGGTGCCGATCGCCATGTGCGGGCTCGGCACGCCGACCAGATAGACCATCAGCGGCACAGCAAGGATCGATCCGCCGCCGCCGACCAGCCCCAGCGAAAAACCGACGAGCGCGCCCGAGAGCGCGCCCAGCACATATTGAATGGTATCGAGCATCAATGATCCAGTTCGTGGGAGAAAGCGTTCAAACCTCGCAGCGCTGCGGATGCGCCAGCCACTCGCGTCCCTTCAGCATGCCGTGCCAATAGATTTGCGGTAGCGCCTCCGATTTGAGCCACCAGCTCAGCCGCTGCGGCTTGGTGCCGTCGATCAGCCATTTGGGGAAACTCGGCAGCAGCTTTCCGCCGTAACCGAACTCGGCGAGCACAATCTTCCCGCGTTCGACGGTGAGCGGGCATGAACCATAGCCATCATAGACGGCATCGGGCGCCTTGCCGGCGCGAACCGCGAGCAAATTTTCGGCGACGATCGGGCCCTGCTTGCGCGCGGCCGCCATCGTCTTGGCGTTCGGCGTCGAGCCGCCGTCGCCTAGCCCGAAGACATTGGCGTAGCGGACATGCTGCAGCGTCCCTTGATCGACATCGGCATAGCCCGCGTCATTGGCGAGCGGGCTGGCAGCGAGAAATGCCGGAGCCTTTTGCGGCGGGGTGACATGAAGCATGTCGAAGCTCTTCGTGACCTCGCCGGCCTTTTCCTTGAACGTCGCTTGCCGAGCCGGGCCATCGACGGCGATCAGCGTTGATTCGAACCCGAGATCGATGCCGTAACGCTCGACATAGGCCATCAGTGCGGGGACATATTCCTTCACCCCGAACAGAACGCCACCGGCATTGTGGAAGGCAACATCGATATCGTTCAGCACGCCCTCGCGCCGCCAGTGGTCGCACGAAAGGTACATCGCCTTTTGCGGCGCGCCGGCGCATTTGATCGGCATCGGCGGCTGGGTGAACAGCGCCACGCCATGCTTCAGCCGCTGGACCAACTGCCAGGTGTACGGCGCCGTCTCGTAGCTGTAATTGGAGGTGACGCCGTTCTTGCCCAACGTCTCGGGCAATCCGGCCACCCCCGCCCAATCAAGCGCGATACCCGGCGCGACAACCAGATAATCATAGCCGATCGTGCTGCCGTCCTCGAGCGTGACCTGATCGCGGTCCGGATCGAAGTGCTTCACCGCGCCGCGCACCCAGCGGACGCCTTGGGGCATCACGCTCTTCTCGGTTCGGCATGTCGCGCCGCGATCGAAGATTCCGCCGCCGACCATCGTCCAGCCAGGCTGATAATAATGCGTCTCGCGCGGCTCGATCACGACGACGTTGAGGCTTTTATCGCGCGCCAGCAGCGAGGCGGCGACCGCCAGCCCCGCCGAACCGCCGCCGACGATGACAATTTCGGCTCGCTCCGCGCGGGGCCCCATGTCGTTCGTCCTGGCGGCATCCAGCCGAGGGCGAAGCGCGCCGAGATCATAGCCGGCCCCTGCGGCCGCCTTCAGGATCGTATCGCTCGACTGGGCGCCGGCGCACGACAACGCCCAGAGCGTCGTTGATCGCGTTCCCGTGCGGCAGAATCCGAGGACCGGGCCGGGCGATTCGTCTAGCGCCCTGGCGAAGGCCGCCACGTCGCTATCGCCGATCGAACCGCCCACCACCGGGATGTGCCGATAGGCGAGGCCGGCGGCCTTTGCCCGCGCGGTGAGATCGGCCGAAAGCGGCTGCCCTGCTTCCTCGCCATCGGGACGATTGTTGACGATCATGCGAAAGCCGCGCGCCGCGGCGTCGTCGATATCCGCAAGCGACAGCTGGGGCGAGACCGACAGCTGGTTGGAAACCTTCTTGGGCGACATGATCCTTCTCCTGATCCTAAGCGACAGCCATCCTTCCGGGGGCAGCAGGTTGATCGATCACGCGATGCATTACGAAGCCAGCAAGCATCGCGATGAGGAAAACGGCAACATGGGGCGGGGCAAAGAGAGATCGGCACGAGCGGCATCGGACCATGAGCCACCAACGCCCGACTCGGCTTTAAGCACGACCACGGCAGCGACAAGGCTCATGCCCGGCACCGGCGCATTACAGGACATCCAACGGCAATTTCAGGTAGCGCGTGCCGTTGTCATCGGGCTCGGGAAGGCGGCCGCCGCGCATGTTGACCTGGACCGACGGCAGGATCAGCTTGGGCATGGCGAGAGTCGCGTCACGCGCAGTGCGCATCTTGACGAAATCGTCTTCGTCCACGCCGTCATGGACGTGAACATTGCCCGTCCGTTCCGCGCCGACGGTCGTTTCCCACACGTAGGAATCGCGACCTGGCGCCTTGTAATCGTGGCACAGAAACAGTGGCGTTTCTGGCGGCAGCGACAACAGGCGTCGGATTGACCGATAGAGCTGACGCGCATCGCCGCCGGGGAAATCGGCGCGCGCGGTGCCATAATCCGGCATGAACATCGTGTCGCCGGTGAACACCGCATCGCCGATAACATAAGCCATGTCCGCCGGCGTATGGCCGGGCACATGCAAGGCCACGACATCAATTTCACCAATTTTGACAGTGTAGCCGTCGTCCGTCAGCACGTCGAACTGCGAACCGTCGCGTTCGAACTCGGTGCCGGCGTTGAAAATCTTCCCGAACACGTTCTGGACGGTGATGATGTCCCGCCCGATCATCAGCTTGCCACCGAGCTGCTGTTGCAGCCAGGGCGCCGCCGAAAGGTGATCCGCATGAGCGTGCGTTTCGATCAACCAGTCGATCGTGAGATTTTCACTTTTGACGTAATCGACGATTTCTTGAGCCGAAACGTGCGATGTGCGGCCTGCCGCCGCATCGAAATCGAGCACCGAATCGATGATCGCTGCGCGACGAGTAGCGGGATCGTGCACGACATAGCTGGCGGTGAACGTCGGTTCGTCAAAGAACGCCTTGACGCAGGGGCGCGCCTCTCGGGCGCGCGCCTCGACAACGACCGCAATGGCCTTTTCGAGGGCAGGATCGTGAACAGGGGCGCCGGTCATCTCGCGAATCCTTCGATTCATCATTTACGAGAACTATATAATCGTGTAATTCATTTGCGTCAACGGATGGTCGATGGCTATTCGCCCATCGATGGAGAACCCCGCAATGATGGCGCCGCCGCCCGATCTTCCCGCCTGTGCGCCGCTCCGGCTCGGCGAGACGGTGCGCAACTTCACCGCGCGCAGCACCCTGGGTCCGGTATCGCTGGCTGATACGCGGGGCCGCTGGCTGGTGCTCTTTTCTCATCCAGGTGACTTCACGCCGGTCTGCACCAGCGAATTCGTCGCGATCGCCCGGGCACGCCCCCGTTTCGACGAACTCGATTGCGGTCTGATGGCGCTTTCAGTCGACAGCCTGTTTTCGCACCTTGCGTGGATACGCCTGATCCACGACCGGTTCGGCGTCGATATCGATTTCCCGATCGTCGAGGATCCGACGCTGGCGATCGCCCGTGCCTATGGCATGGTGGGTCCCGACGCCGAGGATGCCTCGAGCGTTCGGGCGACCCTCTTCATCGATCCCGAAGGCGTGCTGCGCGCCAGCACCTGCTATCCGGCGACGATCGGCCGGTCGATCGACGAGATGCTGCGCACCGTTGCTGCACTGAAACGCGTGCACGACGGCCATGCGCTGGCCCCGGCAGACTGGCATCCGGGCGACGATCTGCTCGACGTGCCGAGCCAATCGCTCGATGCTGTGCTTGCCGCCAAGGGGCCGAGCGACTGGTTCTACGCGACCAAACCCGATCGGGCGCAGCCATGATCGATTCCCCGGCTCTCGACGATGCGGCCGCGTTGCTGCGCGTGCTGGGCCACGGCGTTCGGCTGCGCTTGCTCGCCGCGCTGATCGAGGGGGAGCGCGCGGTTGGTGATCTCGAGACGACCACCGGCGTCGGTCAACCGATGCTTTCGCAACAACTCGGCCTACTTCGCAAGGCGGCCCTCGTGCAGACGCGGCGAGAGTCAAAGCAGGTGTTCTATCGGCTGGACCACGATCGTATCCGCGCCTTGAGCGCGCTGATCGATCGTTTCGCCGGCACGGTTGCCGTCGCGCAGGATACCAAGGTCCGCCAGCGACTGCAGCACGGCGGAAGCGCGGCGATGTTTGCCAAGATCGACTAAGCGTCGCTGTCGTTGACCGCCCGTTAACCGGATTACAACCGCTCCCCGCTACGTCCCGGCTTTCCCTTCCGACGGTCGAGCCGAACCATGGACAGCCGCTTCATTATCGGACTTGCCGCACTGGCGACGGCCACATCGTGCGTCGCACCGGGAGCAGGCCGATACGACGTCGCTCAGCGTGCTGTCGCGACAGCGCACACCGTCGCCAAGCCAGCGCCGATCGTTCCCGCCGGCCCCTCGCCGATGATGCTGTCGGCTCCGCCCGTTGCGACGCCTGCCGATGCCGTCGTTCCGGCGGAGGCGCCGCCGTTCGTCGCGCCCGCGCAAACCGATGACGCCGCCCGCGCGCTCGATTGCCTGACCG
>JBQCEK010000153.1:0-10056 GCA_051960335.1 Sphingomonas sp. | reverse complement strand
TAAAAGGGTTCTTGCTCGCGACGATCGCGGTGGCGGCGCTGGCGAGCTGCGCGCCGTCGAAGGACGGCAACGCCGGCGCAGGCAATGATGCGGCCGCCATTCCTTACGGCCCAGGCGGCGCGACCACGCCGAACCCGGATTGGACGCCGTTCGTCAACGGCTATATCGATGGCTGGTTCAAGCTCAATCCGTCGTTCGCGGTCTATGAAGGCAAGCACGAATTCGACGGCCAGCTGCCCGATTGGAGCGCGGCGGGGCTCAAGCGCCAGGCCGACTTTCTGAACGCCGAGATCGCCAAGGCGCAGACCTTCACGGACGCGCAGCTGACGCCGCAGCAGCGGTTCGAGCGCGATTACCTCATCAAGGTCGCGCAAGGGCAATTGTTCTGGCTGACCGATGCCGATCAGCCGCATACCAACCCTGCCTTCTATGTCGGCGGCGGGCTCGATCCCAATGTCTATCTCGCGCGCAATTATGCCGATCTGCCGACGCGGATGAAGGCGGTGATCAAGCTGTTCGACAACGTGCCGGCGGCGGCGGCGAACATTCGCGCGAACCTGAAGACGCCGATGCCGAAGAGCTTCGTCGATTACGGCGTCTCGGCATTCAACGGCTTCGCCGATTTCTACGCGCATGATGCTGGCCAGGCCTTCACCGGCGTCAAGGATCAGGCGTTGCAGCAGCAGTTCGCCGCCTCATCGGCCAAGGCGTCGAAAGCGATGCGCGACATCGCGACCTGGCTGGAAAGCCAGCGCGGCTCGGCGACCACCGATTTCGCGCTTGGCGCGGATCGCTTCTCGCGCATGCTGAAGGCGACCGAGGACGTCGATATTCCGCTCGATCAGCTCGAGGCGATCGGCAAGCAGGATCTGGCGCGCAACCAGGCGGCGCTGAAGGACGCCTGCGCCAAATTCGCGCCGGGCGCGACGATCGAGGCGTGCGCGAAGAAGATGCAGGACGACAAGCCCGAGGGCGGGCCGGTCGAGGCGGCGCGCAAGCAGATCCCGATGCTGCGCGCCTTCGTCACCAGCCACGATCTCGTCAGCATTCCCGGCACCGAGGAAGCGCATGTCGAGGAAGCGCCACCCTATAACAGGCAGAATTCGGCCTATATCGATCCGCCGGGGCCGTTCGATAAGGGCATCCCCTCGGTCTATTACATCGCGCCGCCCGATCCTTCGTGGCCGAAGGCGGAGCAGGATGCGTTCGTGCCGGGCAAGGCCGATCTGCTGTTCACCACCGTGCATGAAGTGATGCCGGGGCATTTCGTGCAGTTCCTCCATGCGAACCGGGTACCGTCGATCTTCGGCCAGCTGTTCGTCGGCTATGCCTATGCCGAGGGATGGGCGCATTACGCCGAGCAGATGATGTGGGATGCGGGGCTCAACAACGGCGATCCGGAAACGCATGTGGGCCAGTTGACCAACGCGCTGCTGCGCGATTGCCGCTTCCTGTCGGCGATCGGCCTTCACGCGCATGGCATGACTCAAGCGCAATCGGAGCAGATGTTCGAGCAACAATGCTATCAGGATCCGGGCAACGCGCAGCAACAGGCGGCACGCGGCACTTATGATCCGGCCTACCTGAACTACACGATGGGCAAGCTGATGATCATGAAGCTGCGTCAGGATTGGACGGCGAGCCGCGGCGGCCGCAAGGCGTGGAAGGCGTTCAACGATACCTTCCTCAGCTATGGCGGGCCGCCGATCCCGCTGGTCCGTCAGGCGATGATGAACGAACCGCAAGCGAAGGCGGTATTCTGACGCGATCGAACAGGGGACGAAGATGAAAGCGATGACATGGCTGCCGCTCGCGCTGGCGGCGGCGATCCCGGCGGTCGCGCAGACGGCGCCGGCGACCAGTGACGATCCGTATCTGTGGCTCGAACAGAAGGATAGCCCGCGCGCGCTGCAATGGGTGGAGGCGGAAAACGCGAAGACCTTGCCCAGGCTCGAGGGCGATCCGCGCTACCAGGGCTTTTATCAGGACGCGCTGAAGATCGCGTCGGCGGAAGACCGGATTCCCTATCCCAGCCAGACGGGCGGGCGGATCCTCAACTTCTGGCGCGATCAGGCGCATCCGCACGGCATCTGGCGCTGGACCACTGACGCCGATTACGCGACCGCCGATCCGCACTGGACGACGCTGCTCGATGTCGATGCGCTGGGCAAGGCCGAGGGCAAAAACTGGGTGTTCAAGGGCGCGACATGCCTCCAGCCCGAGGAACGCTATTGCCTCATCAGCCTGTCGGACGGCGGCGAAGATGCCGTCAGCGTGCGCGAATTCGATCTGCAGACCGGGCAATTCGTCGCCGGCGGCTTCAGCCTGCCCAAATCGAAGCAGGACGTCGCCTGGATCGATCGCGACACGATCCTGGTCTCGCGCGATTGGGGCGCGGGCACGATGACCCAATCGGGCTATCCATTCGTCCTGAAAGTGCTCAAGCGCGGGCAGCCGCTCGCGTCCGCGAGCGAAGTCTATCGTGGCGCGCCCAGCGATCAGAGCGAAACCGGCGCCACGACGCTGACCGACGCCAAGGGCCACCGCGCGACGATCATCTATCGCTACAAGACCTTTTTCGGCTCGGACAAGCTGCTGCTGACTCCCAAGGGCGCGGTGGCGCTGCCGATCCCGGAAAAATCCACGCCGACCGGCATGATCGACGGCCGTGTGGTCTTCCAGACCAGCGAGGATTGGACCACGGCCGGCAAGACGGTTCCGGCAGGCGCGCTCGTTTCGGTGTCGCTCGCCGATATGGAGGATGGCGGCGCGTTGTCGCCGACCGTGATTTTGCAGCCCGGCCCGCGCCAATCGATCGACGGCGCTTCGGCGACCAGGGACAAGCTGCTGGTCGCCTATTCGGATAACGTCCGCGGTCGCGCAGCGATCTACACCCCGACGGCCAACGGCGGGTGGACATCGACCCCGGTCGCGCTGCCGGACAATGCGACGATCAACATCATCTCGACCACCGATCGAAGCAATCTCGCCTATCTCGACGTCACCGGCTTCCTCGATCCCGATACGTTGTGGCGGCTCGACGCATCGACCGGGCAGTTGGCCAAGGCCAAATCGACTCCGCCGCGCTTCGATGCGTCGAACGACGTGGTCGAGCAATTCGAGGCGACATCGACCGACGGCACGAAGATTCCCTATTTCGTTGTCCACAAGAAGGGCATCCCGCTCAATGGAACCACGCCGACGCTGATGACGGCCTATGGCGGTTTCGAAGTGTCGATGACGCCTTATTATTCAGGAACGATGGGCAAGCTGTGGCTGGAACGCGGCGGCAGCTTCGTGCTCGCCAATATCCGCGGCGGCGGCGAGTTCGGACCAAAATGGCATGAGGCGGGCCGCAAGACCAAGCGCCAGATCATTTATGACGACTTCGCGAGCGTCGCGAAGGATCTGTTCGCCCGAAAGCTCACCAGCCGGGAAAAGCTGGGCATCTACGGCGGCTCTAACGGCGGGCTGCTGATGGGTGTTGAGTTCGAGCAGCATCCCGATCTGTGGAAGGCGGTGGTGATCCAGGTGCCGCTGCTCGACATGCTGCGTTATGAGCAGATCGAGGCCGGCGCTTCGTGGGTGGACGAATATGGCAGCGTGAAGAACCCGGCCGAGCGGGCCTTCCTCGCCAAGATCTCCCCCTATCAGAACCTGAAAAAGGGCGTCGCCTATCCCGAGCCGTTCATCTGGACGACCACCAAGGACGATCGTGTCGGCCCCCAGCATGCGCGTAAGTTCGCTGCGCGGATGAAGGAATATGGGCTGCCCTATCTGTTCTACGAGGATACCGCGGGTGGCCATTCGGGCGATGCCGATATTGCGCAGGGCGCGCGGTTGCAGGCGCTTCAGATGGTCTATTTCTCGCAGAAGCTGATGGATTGACGATCGCTATCGTTCGCCGAACAATTCCCGCTGCGCCTTTTCCAGTTCCTCGGCGTAGCGGCGGCGAACGAAGCTTTCGGACAATAGCCCCAGCACCTTGCCGTCGCCGCCGACGACGGCAAGTTCGTCAGCCCCCGTCGCATCGAACAGCCGCATGATGCCGGCCATGTCCATGTCCGGCGTCAGGGCGACTTCGGGATGGACGGCCAGCTCGCCGATCGGCGTCAACGGATCGGCGTCCTCGGCAAAGGCGCGGGCGGGCAGCGCGATTCCCGCATAGCCGCCGTCAGCATTGGTCAGCACGACGCGACTGGTCGATCCGAGCGGGAAACGGCGGCGAAACTCGGCGATCGTGGTGTCGGCGGGGGTCGCGTTGGACTCCCGTCGCATCATTCGCCCGGCCGTCAGCGTCTTGATCCAGCCAACGTCGCGCGCGCTCTTGATCGTTTCGCCGCGCAGATGCAGCCGCCAGGTCGAGAAGGAATGGCCGAACAGTTCGCGCACCAGTGTCGATGCGACCAGCGAGGCGGCGAGAACCGCGCCGGTCAGCGAGAAATCGTGCGTCGATTCGAGCACCAGCATAGCCATCGTCATCGGCCCACCGACAATCGCGACTGCCAGCGCCGCCATGCCGACCAGCGCGGCATCGCGATCATCGACCAGCGCGCGGTTCGCGGCCCACGCCAGCCCATCGGCGTACAGATGGCCCAGCAAGGTGCCGAGGAACAGCGAGGCGAAGAACAGGCCGCCGCGAAACCCGAAGCCGAGCGAGACGATCGAGGCGCAGGACTTCGCCAGAAAGACCAAGGCGATGAACCCGATCGACGCCCCCACCGCCAGATCGGCATGAAGCGCGCCGTGGCCGGACGACAGCACCTGCGGACTGATCGCCGCGAGCGGGATCAGCAGCGCGCCGCCCACCGCCGGCCGCGCCCAATCGGGCAGCGGCGTTCGCCGCACCGCCTGCTCGACCAGCGCCACCGCATGCATCAGCACGATGCCCACGCCGGCGCACACCGCGCCCAGCGCCGCGTACAGCAAATAGTGGTGCGTCGCGGTGACGGGATCGGCGACGATATTGATCGCATAGGGCTGCACGCCGAGCGTCTGGACGACCAACGACCCCGCGAGTGCTGCGGCCGCCACAGGGGCGATGGCGGACGGCGTATAGGCGCCAATGACGATCTCGAACGCATAGAAGGCGCCGGCGAGCGGGGCGCCGAATGCCGCGCCGATCGCCGCACCGGCCCCTGCGCCTACCAGGTTACGCACGTCGGAACGACGCAGGTTGAGCGCCACGCCGGCGATCGCGCCCACCGCGGCGCCAAGCTGCGCATAGGCCGCCTCCAGCCCGACAGACGCGCCGAACCCGTTGGAGATCACGGTCTGCCCGGAGATCACCAGGCTGTCCGGCACGGACATGCGGCCGCCGTGCAGCGCATTGGCCTCCACCGCGTCGACCAGCCGCCGCTTCTTCGCGCGCACCGCCAGCGAGAAAGCGCCGAGCACCGCGCCGCCGAGCGGGAGGGCGAGCAACGCCACGAAGGGCAGGGACGGGACATCGGAAAGGCGATTCCCGTCCGATACCCCGAACAGGAGATGTTGGAGCGTGCGGGCAATGCCACCGAGGAGGATCGAGAGTAGCCCCGCGCCGGCGCCGACGCCAATGGCGAGCACGATGAAGGCAACCTCGCTCGCCCGCATGCGGCGGCGCAGCCAGTTGATCGGTCTCAGGACACGGTAGACGACGGGCACGCTGGCCTACTCCGGATTGACGGACGCGGCTCGGCTAGACCTTTCGCGTGCAAGGCGAAAGACCTGATCGACGCCATGCAGGAACTTCACTCATTCAAAGTGATTATCTGCTAGAGAAGTGCGCGGCGGGGATGATGCGCAACGCCAAGCGCATGTTGTTCATCCAGCCTTCATGGCGCGGAGCGGTATGCCGCTTTGGGCGTAACGGAGGTCGATTATGCGGGCCTTGATGTTCCTGGTCATTGTCGCGGCGATAGCGTTGGCCATCTATGGCGCGTGGCGATTGCGCCGGCGCGCGATCCACGCTCAGAGGCGCGCTGCCCGTCATGCCCGGCGCGAGGAAGAAGAACGGATCTGGAACGAAACGATGAACAAGCATTGAGGCGGACCGGGCAGCGCCTCGCCGCCGCCCGGCTCGCCCTTCTTCTGCAGCGTTAGCGGCAGACTACCTGCTGGTTGTTCTGATCGATCGATTTGCCGGCCAGCGCGCCGGCCGCGCCACCCAGCAGCGTACCCACGATCCGCGAATGGCCGCCGTCGATCACATTGCCCAGGATGCCGCCGGCCGCGCCGCCGATGATCAGGCCGGTCGTGCCGTCGTTGCGCTTGCAATAATAACGGCCGTCGCTGCCCGCATAGACCCGGTCGTTCGCGGAGAGGACGCGTTGCTGCGCGTTGGGCTCCGCGCGGTAATAACGCGAGGGATCGTAGCCATTCTCGTCGCGCTCGTAATAATTGTTGTCCTCATAAGCCGGAGCGCCGCGATCATAATAGCCGCTGCGGCGATCACGCTCCTGCGCGGCGCGATAGCGATCGAATTCGTCCTGGAATCGCGCCAGCTCGCTTTGAAAGCGCGATTGCGCCCGGGCGAAGCGCGCCTGTTCCTCAACCGATTGCGCGGCGGCCGGAACGGCGACGGCGAGCATCCCGATCGTCGCGGCCCCGGCAAATAGTGTCTTCAACATCCTGTGATCCTTTGCACCGTTGATGGCGGTCGATCGGCGATAGCCGTCGCAGGCAGAACGCTTGCTGAACGACGTGGTTTCGATCGCCGTCAGGCGCTCTGAGCGGAGGCAGTCGCGCTCATTTCCGGGGCCGCTTCGCCGCGATGGGCGCGGCGAACAATCAGCCCTCGTCCCAGCGAAACGATCCCTAGCGCGGTCACAGCCACCACCGCACCGAGCACCATATCTGTCAGATAATGCGTGCCCTCCACCGGCGTGGCCAGCAGCATCGCCGCATCGGCGGCGATCAACGGCGCCCTGATCGTCGGAACGCGCATCGTGAACGCGATCAGCAATACGCCGGCGGCGGCGTGAAAGCTCGGCGCCGAGACCAGGCCGACAAGGTGGCCGAGGTCGATCACCGGCGCGGTGTGCGCGCGCAATTGCGGGATCAGCTCCGGCTGCCACAGATCGCTGACCGGCAAATAGGGTATCCGGCCGTGCCATAGATAAGCGAACGGCCCGACTGCGGGCATGAAGAGGAACAGGAAAAGCGTGATTGCCGCCGCCAGCCACACGGCGACGATGAAATCGTGCGCGTCGCGCCGGCGATCGGCCACCGCGAAATAGCTGAGCAGGATCGCCGGCGAGACATAGATCATCGCATAGGCGACCCGGCTGACAGTCTGCAGCAGGGGATGTTCGGCGACGGTTCGATACCAGGCGAGCCAGTGGAAATGCAGCATCAGGTCGCTGCGATTGAGCGCCTCATCGACGAAGCCGCGGCTGTATGCGGCGATCGGATAGCTGGCCACCGCCCCGATCAGCGACACCGCGCTGAACAGCATCACATATTCGCTGAGATCGCGCCCGATTCGCATTGCGGTGCTCGTGGGGCGCCTGCAGAACCAACGGATCAGGCCGAGCAAGGCCGCGACGATAGCGAAGTGCAGCGTGCCGGCCGCGAACAGATCGATCGACAGCCCCGCGCCGTGCATCAGCAGTGCAAGCGTCGCCGCACTCGTCGCGATCATCGCGATGATCCAGCGCGTCGGCACAGGCCGATCGGCAAGCGAAGCGTCAGCGGGGAGGGAGGATGCGTCTGCGGTGAGCAACGAACGGATCTTTCGCACCGGGGATCGGCGGGCATGCCGCCAAAGACCAAGGTCAGGACCCTGTCAATAGGAGGCGCGGCGAGCGTCGGGCACGACAAGTCCGTCTGAAGCGATGAATTGCCAGGCCGTGGTGTTCATGCAACATCTCAGGCCGGCACCACGGGGGCTAACATGGGCTTCTTTGCGCTTCTCAAGTCGCTGGATGCGTTGATCTATGAGGTCATGTCGTGGCTGGTCTTCTATCCACTGACGATGTGGCGCGCCGTCCGGCACCCGCTTCGAATGATGGATTATGCCGATACCGAACTCGGTGACGATCCTGCCGAGCAATATACCGATACGCTCAGCCCGCCGCTGTTCCTGTTCCTCACGCTGTTGTTGCAGCACGGCCTGGAACTGGCGCTTCTCGGGGATAGCGCGGTGGTGCGCAGCACGCGGCACCTTCAGGCGTTGATCAACAGCGACAGCGCGTTGATCGTCCTGCGCGTCGTGCTGTTCAGCCTCTTTCCGCTAGTGATGGCGTTGCGGCTTTTGCGCCAACGAGGCATCAAGGTCACGCGCGATAGCCTGCGGCCGCCCTTCTACAGCCAATGCTATGCCGCCGCACCCTTCGCGGTTGCGATCTCCTTGTCGTTCACGATGAGCTCGGTGCATCGGCCGTGGGCGCCGTTTGCCCTGCTTCTGCTCCTTGCAGCGACGCTGCTTTGGTACGGCACGTTGCAGATCCGGTGGTTCACCGAACACCTCGATGGCTCGCTTCGCCGCGGCATATGGAACGCATCGGTCGCGATGATCGAATGCCTGATCGTAGAAGGCGTGGCGATGGCGCTATTCGCCGCCTGAACGCTGCCCGACGGGACCGCTATCCGATGCTGACGAAGCTATCCATCACGCGCTTTCGCCCCGCCTGCTCGAAATCGATCTCCAGCTTGTTGCCTTCGATCTCGGCTATTTCGCCATAGCCGAACTTCTGGTGGAAGACGCGCATGCCCACCGTCAGGTCGCTGCGCCCCTTGTTGCCCAGGCTGATCGCACTCGCGCGACTCTCGACGATGCGGCTCGGCTCGCGCGAGAAGGTGCGCGCGGTGTAGTTACCGCCGGGGTTCTTCAGATCGATCCCGGCCGCGCGCTGCCAGCCGGGGCCCCGGCCGGTGCCACGGCCCACATCGGCGAAGGGATCGGCCCGTTCGGACCAATTCGCCTGCCACAGCGACGCGCCGCCGGTCATGGTCGATTCGCTTTCGATATGTTCGGCGGGAAGTTCGCCCACGAAGCGACTGGGAATGCTCGAATTCCATTGGCCGTAGATGCGGCGATTGGCGGCGTGCAGGATCGTGGCGCGCCGCCGCGCGCGAGTGATCGCAACATAGGCGAGGCGGCGCTCCTCCTCCAGCGACGCGAGCCCGCCCTCGTCGAGCGCGCGCTGGGAGGGGAACAGCCCTTCCTCCCAGCCCGCAAGGAACACGGTATCGAATTCCAGTCCCTTGGCGGCATGGATCGTCATGATTGTCACCTTCGCCTCATCGGCGGCGGCGTCATTGTCCATCACCAGGCTGACATGTTCGAGGAACGCGCCGAGCGTTTCATATTCCTCCATCGCGCGGACGAGTTCGGTCAGGTTTTCGAGCCGCCCGGCGGATTCGGCGCTTTTGTCCGCCTGGAGCATCGCGGTGTAGCCGCTTTCGTCGAGGATCTGCCGCGCGAGATCGGGATGCGGCAGATCGATCGAACGCCAGCGCGCGATATCTCCCACGAAATTGCCGAGCGAACGCCGCGCCTGCGGGGTCAGCTCATCGGTATCGAGGATTCGCGCCGCCGCGACGGACAGCGGCACGCCCTCCGCGCGGGCGAGCTGGTGAACCTTGGCCACCGCCTTGTCGCCGAGCCCGCGCTTGGGTGTGTTGACGATGCGTTCGAAAGCGAGATCGTCCGCGGTCTGGTGAACGATCCGCAGATAGGCGAGCGCATCGCGGATTTCGGCGCGCTCGTAAAAGCGGAATCCGCCAACGATCCGGTAGGGCAGGCCGATCGCGATGAACCGATCTTCGAGCTCGCGGGTCTGGTGCTGCGCGCGAACCAGGATCGCGACCTCGTCCAGACTGGTGCCGCTTCGCTGCCCCGCCTCGATCTCCTCGCCGATGCGCCGCGCTTCTTCCGGGCCGTCCCACACGCCCAGCACGCGCACCTTCTCGCCGGCGTCGAGCTCTGTCCACAACGTCTTGCCCAATCGCCCGCTGTTCTGCGCGATGACGCCGGATGCCGCGCCCAGGATATGCGGGGTGGATCGATAATTCTGTTCGAGCCGAATGACAGCTGCGCCGGGGAAGTCCTTTTCGAACTTCAGGATATTCTCC
>JBQCEK010000152.1:0-6279 GCA_051960335.1 Sphingomonas sp. | reverse complement strand
AGCTGTCCAATTCGGTGCAGGTGATCGCCGGCAACGTCGCCACCGCCGAGGCCACGCGCGCGCTGATCGATGCGGGCGCGGACGGCATCAAGGTGGGCATCGGCCCGGGATCGATCTGCACGACCCGCGTCGTCGCCGGCGTCGGCGTGCCGCAGCTGACGGCGGTGATGGACTGCGCCGAGGAAGCCGCCAAATCGAACGTGCCGGTGATCGCCGACGGCGGCATCCGCACCTCGGGCGACATCGCCAAGGCGCTTGCCGCCGGGGCATCGACCTGCATGATCGGATCGTTGCTCGCCGGCACCGAGGAAGCGCCGGGCGAGACGTTCTTGTATCAGGGCCGCGCCTACAAATCGTATCGCGGCATGGGCTCGGTCGGCGCGATGGGCCGCGGCTCGGCGGATCGTTATTTTCAGGGCGACATCAAGGATCAGCTCAAGCTGGTGCCGGAGGGCATCGAAGGGCAGGTGCCGTTCAAAGGGCCGGCGCGTGAGGTGATCCACCAGCTCGTCGGCGGCGTGAAGGCGGCAATGGGCTATACCGGCGCGGCGACGATCCCCGATCTGCAGCAGCGCGCGCGCTTCGTGCGGATCACCGGCGCGGGCCTGCGCGAAAGCCATGTCCACGACGTGACGATCACGCGCGAGGCGCCGAACTACCCGACACGATGACGCCGGGCGCGCGCGCGCAGGCGGCGATCGAGCTGCTCGATGCGATCATCTTTGCCGCAAGGGATAATGGGCCGGCGGCGGATACGCTGATCGCGCGCTATTTCGCCACGCGCCGCTACGCCGGCAGCAAGGACCGCCGCGCGGTGCGCGAACTGGTTTACACAGCGATCCGCCTTGCCGGGGAACGGCCCGAGAGCGGCCGCGCCGCGATGGTTGCGCTGGCGCGACATGATCCCGCGCTGGCGGCGCATTTCGATGGATCGCCGCACTGCCCGGCGCCGATCGGGGCAGCCGAACACGGCGCCGTCGCCGGCATCGCGCCGCAATGGCTGGTCGATCGCCTGAGCCGATCGGGTATCGCGGCGGACGCCATGCCGGCGCTGCTCGACCGTGCGCCGCTGGACGTTCGCGTCAATGCGCTGAAGGCGGTGCCGGCGGACCTGAGCGAGGCGCTGCCCGATGCAGAAACGCTGCCGCACGCGCCGGGCGGCTTGCGCCTGCCCGCCGGGACCAACGTCGAAGCGCTGGACGCTTGGCGTGACGGCCTGATCGAGGTGCAGGATGAGGGCAGCCAGATCGTTTCGTCTGCCGCGCGCGCCGCGCCAGACATGGCGATCATCGATCTGTGCGCCGGCGCTGGCGGCAAGACGCTTGCGCTGGCTGCGGCGATGGCAAATCGCGGCCTGCTGCTGGCCTGCGACAGCGATCGCGGGCGCCTCTCCCGGCTCGCGCCGCGCGCCGATCGCGCCGGGGTGTCGATCGTCGAAGCGCGGTTGCTTGATCCCGGCAAGGAAGCGGCAGCGCTTTCGGATTGGCAGGCGCGCGCCGATGTTGTGCTGATCGATGCGCCTTGTTCCGGCACCGGCACCTGGCGGCGCAACCCGGAGGCGCGCTGGCGCCTGACCCCCGATCGGCTCGATCGGCTGGTCGCCACCCAGGCCCGATTGCTGCGCATCGGCGCGGCGCTGGTGAAACCCGGCGGGGCGCTGGTGCATATCGTCTGTTCGCTGCTCGATGAGGAAGGGCAGGGGCAAGTGGCCGCTTTCCTTGCCGATCATCCCGATTGGCAGGCCGAGCCGCTGTCGCTTGCCACCGGCACCACGCACGGGGCGGGCGTCCGGTTGACGCCGGCGGCGGATGGCACCGACGGTTTTTTCGTCGCAAGGCTGGTGCGGCCATGCTAGTTTTGCCACGAACAGCCATGCCGGAGAATTTGATGCGTATCTCGCTTGTCGCCACCGCTGCCGCGCTGACGCTGGTATCGGTGTCGACCTCGTTGCACAGCCAGAAGCCCGATAACCAGATCGACGCGCGCTCGCTCGAGTGGCTGGCCAAGGGCAAGGCTGCGATCGCCGCGGGCAAGCTGGACGAGGCGACCGACGATCTGGAAACCTCGCTGGCGGTCGATCCGCGCAATCGCGGCGCCTTCGTCGCACTGGGCGACGTGGCGCACAAGCAGGGGCTCAACGGCAAGGCGATCCGGCACTACCGCGATGCCATGCTGCTCGATCCCAACGACCTGGCCGCGATCAGCGGCGAGGGGCAGGCGCTGCTGGCGAAGGGCGCGATCACTCAGGCCAAGGCCGATCTCGCCAAGCTGCAGAAGCTGTGCAAGGGCGCGTGCCCCGAGGCGCAGCAACTCGCCGCCGTGATCGCCAAGGGGCCGCCGGTAACCGCGCTCGCCTCGCAATCCAGCCCGGACGCCAAGCCGGCGGATTGATCAGCGCGTCGTCAAACTCCGGGCGATAGCGACGAACTGATCGACGCTGATCGTCTCGGCGCGGCGCGTCGGGTCAATGCCGAGCGACGCCAGCGCGTCGAGCGCGCCGGGCACCGATTTCAGGCTTTGGCGCAGCATCTTGCGCCGCTGCCCGAAAGCCGCCGCCGTAACGCGTTCCAACGTGGCAACATCGACGCCGGCAGGCGCTTCGCCGGGCACGACATGGACCACCGCCGACATTACTTTGGGCGGCGGCGTGAAGGCCGATCGGTGGACCGGCATCGCGATCCGCGCGGTCGATCGCCACTGCGCCAAAACAGCGAGCCGGCCATAGGCGTCATCCCCCGCCTGGGCGACGATGCGATCGGCGACTTCCTTCTGGAACATCAGCGTCAGGCTTTGCCACCACGGTTGCCAATCGGCGGAGAGCCAGCGCACGAACAGCGCCGTGCCGACATTGTAGGGCAGGTTGGAGACGATGTGCGGCCGCCCCTCGAACAGGGTAAGCGGATCGATCGCCAGCGCGTCCTCCTCGATCACACGCAACCGTCCCGGAAACGCGTCACCCAGTTCGGCCAGCGCCGGAATGCACCGCGCGTCGCGCTCGACCGCGGTCACGCGAGCGCCGGCGGCGAGCAGGGCGCGCGTGAGGCCGCCCGGACCGGGACCGACCTCGAACACCTCCGCATCGCGGAGATCGCCCGGGATCGCCGCAATCCGCGCGAGCAATTGCCCGTCGAGCAGGAAATTCTGGCCGAGCGCCTTGCTCGCGCTCAATCCGTGCTTCGCGATCACCTCGCGAAGCGGCGGCAGCGCGGTCATGCGCAGTCGGCGGCGCGGCGCGCGGCGGCTTCGGCGGCCATGCGGATCGCGGCGATCATCGCGCCCGGCTCCGCCTTGTCCTTGCCGGCGATGGCGAAGGCGGTGCCGTGATCGGGCGAGGTGCGCACGATCGGCAGGCCCAGCGTCATATTGACGCCCTCGTCGAAATGCAGCGTTTTCAACGGGATCAGCGCCTGATCGTGGTAGCAGCACAGTGCCGCATCATAGCCGGCGCGGGCGCGGGCGTCGAACATCGTATCGGCGGCGAATGGTCCCACCGCGTCGATCCCTTCGGAACGCAGCTGTTCGATCGCGGGGATGATGAAGTCGATTTCCTCGCGGCCGATCGCACCCTGCTCGCCGGCATGCGGATTGAAGCCGGCAAAGGCGAGCCGCGGCCGCGCGATCCCGAAATTGCGCTCCAGCCCGCGCGCCGTCGCGCGCGCCTTGGCGACGATCAGATCGACGCTCAGCATGTCGGAGACGCTGGCCAGCGGAACGTGCGTGGTGATCGGCACGACTCGCAGCGTTGGCCCGGCGAGCATCATCACCGCATTTTCTCCCGCCACGCCAAACCGCTCGGCGACGAATTCGGTCTGGCCGGGATGCGTGAAGCCGATCTTGTAGAGCTGCGCCTTCGATACCGGCCCGGTGACGAGCGCCCCGGCGGCACCCGATCGGGCGAGCCCGGTGGCGAGCTCCAGCGCATGGAGCGCGCATTGCGCGCCGTCGCTATCGGGTGTGCCCGGCGTGATCGCGCCGGCATCCTCTACGCTCAACACCGGCAACGCCTTAGCGAAGGCGCGGGCGGCGGCGTCGGGCACGTCGATCGTCGCGATCGGGCCGGTCCAGACGCGGCCGATCGCGCGCGCGTCGCCAACCGCGAAGAACGGCTGCAAACGCGCGCGACGGCGGTTCGCCCAAGCCTTGGCGATGATCTCGGGGCCGATCCCGGCGGGATCGCCCATCGATATGGCGAGCGGCGCGACCATCGCCGGCTCCTCAAGCTTGCGTTTCAGCGGTATTCGATGATCGCGTCGCGTCGCAGATCGCGCAACATCTGCTCGGCGCGCAGATTGACGCGCTGCTGCTGGAGCTGGCCTTCGACCTGATCCGCACCGGGCAGGGCGCCAGCCGGGGGATCGTCACGGCCGCACAGCACCAGCGTGCGCATGCCTTCCTTGATCGATCCGAACGGCGGCGTGGCCTGACCGATCTGCAACTTCAGCATGATGTCCTGCAACTGCGGCGGCAGCTGGCGCACGACGACCTGATCGTTATCGACCACTTCGGCGCCGATCTGCTGCGCCACCTTGGCGACATCGCCGCAGCCACGGATCGCTTGAGTCGCTTGCGCGAACTGAGCGGTCTGCGCCTGGGCCTGCGCCTCGGTGATGTTGGCCGGGAAATGCACGGTCAGCTGACGAAGCGCGAGCACCGCATCGCGGGGATCGGGCTGGCCGAGCGTGCGCTTGTCGACGAGATAGAGGATCGAGAAGCCGCCCGGCACCTGGATCGGCCCGGCGATCTGCCCCACCTGCATCGTCTGCGCGGCCTGGGCGAGCGGCGCGGGCAGCGTATCCGCGCGAACCCAGGAAAGATCGCCGCCGACGGCGCGCGTCGATGCCTCGGAGAATTGGGCGTAATATTCGAACGGATGCTGGCCGCTCTGAATCTGCTGCATCAGCTGCTGCATGTTCGCCTCAACCTGCGCAGCGCGGTCCGGCGTTGCGGACATGTAGATTTCGCGCAGGTGGTATTCCTGCGTGCCCTGCTGCGCCTTGAGGCGATCGAGGATTGCCGCCACTTCCTGATCGCCGACGTTGATCAAGGGCTCCACGTTGGAGCGCAGATAATGGCTCCACGCGATCTCGGATTCGATCTGCCCGTCGAGCGAGCGCTCGGACGAGCCGATCCTGGTGAGATAGGCGCGCAGTTGATCCGGCGTCATCTTGAAATTGGACGCCACGCGGTTGAAGCCCTGCAGGATTTCCTCGGGCTTCACGGTGACGTCGTTCGATTTCGCTTCCTGGATTTCCAGCGTCTCGTCGATCAGGCCGCGCAGCACCTGGAGCTTCAGGCGGTTGAGATCATCGCCCTGCATCTTCAGGTTGTTGGCCGCTTCGATCAGCGCGACACGCTGATCGACGTCGGTGCCGGTGATCACCGTGCCGTTGACGATCGCGGTCGGCTTGCGCACGTTGGGATCGAGCTTGCCGAACAGCTGGACGTCGCTGGGGATGTTCAGCCCGGTATTGTCCGTCTGCGCGGCGGGGGCCGAATCATCCTGGTCGTCGGTTTGGGCGAACACCGCGCTGCCAAGCGCCAGCGCCGCGACGAACCCGACCGTGCGGGTCATCCGCGTCGCCTTCGAAATCGACATGATCACGTGATAATATTTCCCACCAATTGCAGCACTTCGCTTGCCGCCGCCATAAGCATTCGCAACTGAACCGGAGCTTAGCGGCCCAGATTCTTGAATGCCAGCGTCAACAGGTAACTGTTGCCCGCCTGGGCGTCGCCGGTCTCCTGATAGTCGCGTTTCCATGTAACGCCAAGCTTCAGGCAATCATCTTCATAGGCGATGCCCAGCCGATGCTTCACCGGATCGAATCCGTCGGCAAGCGACAGCGGATCCTCGTTGCGATCGGTGAGGTCGATCACCGTCGATCCGAAGGCCGACCAGAATTTGCCGAACTGGATGCGCCCGCCGACGCGGATTTCCTCGCTGTCGCGCAAATCCTCAAGCGACGGATCGATATTGCGATTGAGCCGCTCATAGCCGACCAGCAGATAGGTCGCGCGCGAGCCGACGGTTGCGTCGATTTCGTTGCGGCGGATCGCCAGGCCGTCCTTGTCGAGCCGATAGCGGTGAACGATCGACACGAAATCGCGGTAGCGAAGCTCGGTGCGCCCGACGATGTCCGACGTGCGATCGGTGAGCCCGGTGCCGTCCGGCAGCAAGGTGGGCTGCGTGCTCAGCCGATAGCTTTGCCCCACGGTTGCATCGAGCGAGAAGTTCGGCAGATCGACTTGCCAGTCGATCCCATAGGTGAACCGCGTCGA
>JBQCEK010000151.1:0-3395 GCA_051960335.1 Sphingomonas sp. | reverse complement strand
AAATCGCGGAACGGCCCGGCATAGGCGACGCGCCCGCCCGCGGGGGCGATCACCGCCGCCCCCGGCGCCGGCGCCAGCGTCAATCCGCGCGCGCTGATGCCCGCGGCCGAAACCTCGCCCAGCCCGGTCACCACCGTTCCTGAAACCGGCAGGCGATAAGGCGCGTCGGCGGCGCCCCAGCCGACCGTGCCGATGAGTGACGGCGCGGCGCCGGGCGCCAGCGGGCGCGGCGCGGGATCGGGCAGGGCAGCAAGGCGCTCGCCGGTATCCGCGGCCGCGTCCAGCTCGCCCACGCGGTCAAGCGCGTCGCGCGCCGCTTCGCCCATCGCGATCGCGCGATCGGATTGCGCCAGCGCCTCGCGCCCGAACGCCAGCGACCGTTGCTGGTGCGTGGCCTCGAGCCGCGCGAGCTGCAATTGCTGCGTGTCAAGCGCCGCGCGGCCATCGGCCAGGCTCTTGACCGCCAGCGCGGCGCTGGCGCGAAGCGCGCGGGTCTGCGCCAGTTCGCCGCGAATGGCCGCCGTCCGCGCGTCGATCGTCGGCGTGACGGCACCGAGCACGGCGCGGACATGGACCAGATCGTCGACCGAGCCCGGCTGCGCGACCGCGGCGATCGCCGGCCGCCGCGCCAGTGATTCCAGCGCGGCCAGCAGCCGCACGATCGGGCCTTGCTGCGTCGCCAGCCCGGTGCGTTGCGCATCGATCCGCGCCTGCACCAGCGCGATTCGTGCCTGCGCCGCCGCGATATCGGCTTCGGCCTGATCGATCCGCGCGTTCACCGCTGCTTCCTGCGCGCGCACCTTGGCCGCGGCATCCTGTTCCGCGGCGGCGGCCTGATCCAGCCGGGCGGCGCGCGCCTGCGCGTCGGCGGACTGTTGCTTGGCCAGCACCAGCCGGCGCTGCTCGGCGAGAACGGCATCGGGCACGCGCGTGGCGGCAAGGCTCGCCGCGCCGATCAGCACCGCGGCCAATGCCGCCATCGCCAAAGCGCCCCGCCCGATCATCCCGCTATCCTTCGCGGTGATAAGGGTGGTTGGCAAGAATGCTCGTCGCGCGCCACAATTGCTCGGCCAGCATCGCGCGGGCCAGCAGGTGCGGCCAGGTGGCGCGACCGAACGACAGCAGCAGATCGGCATCGGCGCGCTGAGCGTCGTCGAAGCCGTCGGCCGCGCCGATCATGAACCGCGCCTCACGAACGCCATCGTCGCGCCAGCCGCCCAGCGTCGCCGCGAAATCGCGCGAGGCGAGCACCGCGCCGGTTTCATCGAGCATCACGATCCGCGTCTGCGGTTCGATCGCCGGCATCCTGCCGCCGGTATCGGGCAGTTCGGTCACCTTGAACGGCCAGCTCAGCCGCTTGGCGTAACGCTGGACCAGCTCAGCCTCGGGGCCGCGGCCGATCCGGCCCCGCGCGACGATATGGAGGAGCAACAGTCCTTACGCGTCGGGTGTCGGCGTCGGCGCGTCGCCGAACTGCCACATCCGCTCGAGATTGTAGAAGCTGCGCACTTCCGGCCGGAACAGGTGGACGATCACGTCGCCGGCGTCGATCAGCACCCAATCGGCGGTGGGCAGCCCTTCGATCCGCGCGGTGCGGCCGCATTCCGCCTTGATCTTTTCGGCCAGCTTGGACGCCATCGAGGCGACTTGCCGGGTCGATCGGCCGCTGGCGATCACCATGTGATCGGCGATCGAGGATTTGCCGGCCAGCGGGATGGATACGGTATCGACCGCCTGATCGTCGTCGAGCGACGAAAGGACGAGCTTGTGCAGCGCCTCGGCGCCTTCGGCGTCGGACGAGCGCGATACGTGCGGGGATGAAGCCAAGGGAACTCCTAGGGTGAAGGCGCGGGCTGCGCCGAATGCGGCAGGAAACGTCGCTGCCATGCGGGATCGGCTTGCCGAAGCCGGGTCGCAGAGGTGGGGTCGGGGCGAAAGCGCAACAGCACGAGCGCCGGCAGTCTCCACATCGTCCACATTGTCGCCTGGCCTGCGGGCCGGACGAAGCGCCGCAGCCAGCTCATCGCGACAGCCGCGTGAGCAGCGCGATCATACCCCGGCCGGGCGATAACCGCAATCGGAACCTCGCGCGCCAGCCGCCGCCAGTCGCGCCAGCGGTGGAACTGGGCGAGATTGTCGTCGCCCATCAGCCAGATGAAGCGGTGATTAGGGTAACGGCGTTGCAAGGCCGCAACGGTATCCACGGTGAAGACGGTGCCGAGCCGGGCCTCGATATCGGTCGGCCGGATCCGGGCGCGACGCGCCATCGCCCGCGCCGACGCCAGGCGCACCCCAGGCGGCGCCATGCCCGCCTTTTCCTTCAGCGGATTGCCCGGCGATACCAGCCACCACACTTCATCGAGCCCCAGCGCATCGATCGCCGCCAGGCTGATCGCGCGGTGCCCCGAATGCGCCGGATTAAATGATCCGCCGAGAAGGCCGATGCGGCGTTTGGTCATTCACCCCGTCTAGACTGATTGAGCACATCGCCGCGATAGCTCGATTGCAGGGCCAGCATCCAGCCGGGATATTCGCCGGGCAGCGCGCTGGCCTCATCGAGTTTCTTGAGGTCGTCCGCGCTCAGCACGACATCGACCGCGCCGAGATTGTCCTTCAGCTGCTCGATCTTCTTGGCGCCCACGATCACGCTGGTGACGACGGGCTGGTGCAGCAGCCAAGCCAGCGCGATCTGCGCGACCGATACGCCCTTCGCCTCGGCGATCACGCGCATGGCGTCGACCACCACCTTGCCCCGCGCCTCATCGACCGGCGGAAAGGCGCGTTCGGAACGGCGCCCTTGCTCGCCGTCCTGATATTTGCCCGACAGGTAGCCGCCGGCCAGCGGGCTCCACACCATCAGCCCCAGCCCTTCGGACTGGAGCATCGGCACGATCTCGCGCTCCAGATCGCGGCCGACGATGGTGTAATAGCTCTGGATCGACTGGAATTTGGCGAAGCCGCGCCGTTCCGAAATGCCCAGCGCCTTGGCCACCTGCCACGCCGCCCAGTTGGAGCAGCCGATGTAACGGACATGGCCGTGCTGGACGAGCGTATCCATCGCCGCCAGCGTTTCCTCGATCGGGGTCACCGGATCGAACCCGTGGATCTGATAGAGATCGATGTGGTCGGTGCCGAGCCGTTTCAGGCTGGCCTTGACCGATTCCATGATGTGATAGCGGCTCGCCCCGCGCTGGTTGAGCCCGTCGCCCATCGGCCCCAGGAATTTGGTCGCCAGCACATAGCGATCGCGCGGCAGGCCGAGCTTGGCGAGCGCCTGACCGGTGATTTCTTCCGACAGGCCGTTCGAATAGACGTTGGCGGTATCGACGAAGTTCACCCCGGCATCGAACGCCGCGCCCATCAGTCCATCGACCGCTTCCTGCTTCAGGCCGCCC
>JBQCEK010000150.1:0-2567 GCA_051960335.1 Sphingomonas sp. | reverse complement strand
TCCGGTCGGCTGGTCGGCGCGACGCCAAACGACGCCAACAGCGTTACGATCACCGTCGTGAGCAACGCCGCCAGGGCAAGCGACACGCCGCGCGATGTCGCCGTCTGGTTCCGCACCACCGGCCGATGGATCAAGCCATTCACATCGCGAGGCTAATCTCGTCGAGGCTCGCCTGCAACGGGCGACATTCAGGCCGCGCGCTTGTCCAGCGCCTGGGCGGCTTCGGCCATCAGCGTGGCGATGATCGCGGCGACGGGCTCCTCCGTCGTCACCATGCCGACCGACTGGCCCGCCATCACCGAGCCATGCTCGACATCGCCCTCAATCACCGCCCGGCGCAGCGCGCCTGCCCAATAATGCTCGATCTGGAGCTGTGCTTCGGCCATCGCCACCTTGCCCTCGTCGAGCGCCTGGGCGACTTCGCGCTGCTTGGCGGTGAACAGCTCGCCGCCCGCATTCTTCAGCGCGCGGACCGGGATCACCGGCAAGCGCGGATCGATCTGCACACTGGCCACGGCATCGCGCGCCGAGGCGCGACTGAACGCCTTCTTGAAATTGGGATGCGCGATGCTTTCGGTTGCGCAGACGAAGCGCGTGCCGAGCTGAACGCCCGCCGCCCCCATATCGAGATAGCCCGCGATCGCCGCGCCGCGCCCGATCCCGCCGGCGACGAACACCGGCACCTGATCCGCCACTTCGGGCAGGATTTCCTGCGCCAGCACCGATGTGGAGACCGGGCCGATGTGGCCGCCGGCCTCCATCCCCTCGACCACCAGCGCATCGACGCCCGATCGAATCAGCTTCTTGGCGAGGCTGAGCGCCGGCGCGAAGCAGAGCAGTTTCGCGCCGCTGCCCTTGATCGCATCGAGGCTGCCCGCCGGCGGCAATCCACCCGCCAGCACGACATGGCCGACGCCGTGGCGCGCGCAGACCGCGATCAGGTCCATCAGTTGCGGGTGCATGGTGATCAGGTTGACGCCGAACGGCTTGTCCGTCAGCGCCCTGGTGGCGGCGATTTCGGCGTCGAGCAGTTCGGGCGTCATCGCGCCGCAGGCGATCAGCCCGAAGCCGCCGGCGTTGGACATCGCCGCGACGAGGTGGCGTTCGGACACCCATGACATCGCGCCGCACATGATCGCGACCTCGCTGCCCAGGAATTCGCGCCCGCGCGCCATGCGGCGGGAAAGGCGCTCGGCGCCAGAGGTGCTGATCTGGTTCATCTGCGGGCGTTAGCGCGGCGGCGCGTCGTCACGCAAGCCGGCGAGGCCGACCGCGAGCTGCTCGCGCAGATTGGCGAGCGTCGCCGGCGGCACATCGGGCAAGGGCCGCGCGGGTTTGCCGTCGCGCAGGCGCGCGCGATCGGCGGCGGACGGCTCCACCACGCGGACGCGCACCGGCGCCACCCCGCGCTGCCGGATGCC
This sequence comes from Sphingomonas sp., assembly GCA_051960335.1. Taxonomy (GTDB): domain Bacteria; phylum Pseudomonadota; class Alphaproteobacteria; order Sphingomonadales; family Sphingomonadaceae; genus Sphingomonas. The sequence continues at coordinate 1,146 of JBQCEK010000150.1, read as the reverse complement.
GAGCAGCTCGGCCGCCCCGCGGCTGAGATCGAGGATGCGCTTGCGCGCATAGGGGCCGCGATCGTTGACCCGCACGATGATCCGCTTGCCGGTATCGAGCACCGTCACCTCGACATAGCTCGGCAGCGGTAGGGTGGTGTGCGCCGCGGTGATCCAATCGGGCCGGAAATGCTCGCCATTGGCGGTCTGCGAGCCGGATTCGGGGCCATACCAGCCGGCATAGCCGAGCATGTCGTAGGTCGGATCGGGCGCGGGAACATATTGCACGCCGCGCACCGAATAAGGCGGCCCGATGCGAACCGGCGTGTCGCTGACCGGCCGGTAATGCACCCCCGATCCGCATGCGGCGAGCAGCGCCGCGAGCGGCAGCGCGATCCACCCGCGGCGCGGCGATCGACGGGTGAAGTGGAGAAAGTGGAGAGTGTCGCACGGTTTGTGCGAGCCGGGCGGAATGGGGCGCTCAAGGGTGAATCGTCGAGCGAGATACGGCGCCGCAAACATGGCGGCCGGTGTGGCAGCTAATTTCCAACATTTACAGAGGGGAGTTTAGGCGGGGCTTCGTTCCCCTTGCATTGAAACGGAAGTGGAAGCCGCCACCGCCCCAATAATGAGGCTTGGGTGCTTGATTCCCCCTCCCTGCAAGGGAGGGGGCAGGGGGTGGGTTGGCGAGCGCAGCGAGCCATCCTACGCTCGCGCCATGCGCCACCGCATCGATCCGGAACTGACACGGCGCGCGTGCGCTGCGCAACAATCCGACGCCAACTGAGCTCGCTATATGGCACCGAATCGCGCGCTATCGGCCGGCGTTCACCAGGCAGCTTGTCGTGGCTCCGTTCATCATCGATCTTGCGTGCCGCAAGGCCAAGCTCGGCGTCGAATTCGATGGAAGCCAGCACGCCGCACAGATCGAAGCTGACGGCCGCAGGACGGCGTTCTTGGAGCGCAGAGGGTGGCGCATCATCCGGTTATGGAACTCGGACGTGCTCGCCAATCCGGACGGGGCCGTATTCCACATTCTGCCGGAAGCCGCCGAGTGCCTCGGCGGGGGGGGGCGCCCCCCCCCCCCCCCCCCCCGCCGGGGGGCCGGCAGAGAAGGGGCGGCCACGCACCACCAAGCCACCCGCACCCAAACACACCCCACCACAC
>JBQCEK010000149.1:0-2240 GCA_051960335.1 Sphingomonas sp. | reverse complement strand
TTCGCTGCGCTGTGGGCGATTGCCCAAGGTTATCGATGGGTTCGCGGGCGCGAAGGGCTGGGCGGCGGCGATGCCAAGCTGCTTGGCGCGATCGGGCTGTGGATCGGCTGGCGCATGTTGCCAATCGTGTTGGTGCTCGCCTGCCTGATCGGTTTCTCGTTCGTGCTGGCGCGCGTCCTTACGGGGGGCGTGGTCCGCGCCGACGATCGATTGCCGTTCGGCGCGCTGCTCGCAATCGCGGCTTACCCGGTGTGGCTGGTCATGCTAGCATTGCCATTATGATCGCGCGTTCGCTGCTGATGATCCTCGCTGTGATTGCCTGCCCGGCTGCGGCGCGCGACCGCCCGCAGGCAAAACCGACGCCGAAGCCGCTGATCGCCTCGATCGATGGTCTTCCGCTCGGCGAGATCCCGCGGCAGCAGCTTCCGGCCACTGGGTGTGCGGCTTACCTTTGGAGCGATGGCATCACTCACGCGCTGGTCGCGATGGCAAGCGCCGATCCGGCGATGCTGCGGCTGTCGATCGACGGCGCGCTGACGGACGTGCCGCGCGTTGCCCAACAGGGTCCGGGCGGCTTCGGTTTCGGCACGAAGACCACATACCGCGCCGGCGACGTCACCGCGATCCTGGAACTGACGATCGAAACGCGCGCCGATCTGACTCAGGGCGCGGCCGTGCCGAACGGCACGCTGACGCTTGAACGACCGAACCGGGATACCGTGATCCTGCCGATCGGCGGGTTGATCGGATGCGCCACCGGAACGCAGGGAGGAACGCCATGACGATGCAGGACACTCTCGATCGGCAGCGCGCCGCGTTCATGGCGGAATGGCCGGTGTCTCTATCGATCCGGAAGGACAGGTTGCGGCGCGCGGCGGCGATGATCGCGGACAATGCCGATCGGTTCTGCGATGCGCTGTCGGAGGATTTCGGGCACCGCAGCCGCGAACAGTCGATGGTCACCGATATCGCCGGCTCGATCGGCCCGATTAATCACGCGATCAAGCATCTCGATGGATGGGCGGCGAAGGACAAGCGTGCGGTGCAGTTCCCCCTCGGCCTGCTTGGGGCGAAGGCCTGGGTGGAATATCAGCCCAAGGGCGTCGTTGGGATCATCGCGCCGTGGAATTTCCCGGTTAATCTGGTGATGGGGCCAGTCGCCGGCGCGTTCGCCGCGGGCAATCGGGCAATGGTCAAGACCAGCGAATTCACCCCGCGCACCGCCGCCCTGTTTGAGGAAGTTGTCGGCAATTACTTTCCGAGCGAGGAACTCGCGTTCTTTTCCGGCGGGGCGGATGTCGGCAAGGCGTTTTCAGAATTGCCGTTCGACCATCTGCTGTTCACTGGCGCCACCGGCATCGGGCGGCATATTCTTCACGCGGCGGCCGATAATTTGACGCCGGTGACGCTGGAACTCGGCGGGAAATCGCCGGTCATCGTCGGCCGGTCGGCCGATTTGGGGCAGGCGACCGAACGCGTCGCGCTCGGCAAGATGCTCAACGCCGGCCAGATTTGCCTCGCGCCGGATTACATGCTGGTGCCTGCCGAGGAGGAGCCGCGCATCGTCGAGGGGCTGAAGGCGGAGGCTTCGGCAATGTATCCGACGCTGCTCGCCAATCCCGATTACACCTCGATCGTCAACGATCGTCATTTTCAGCGACTGAGCGACTGGCTGGACGATGCTCGCCTGAAAGGCGCGACGATCGAGACGTTAAATCCCGCAGGCGAGGATTTCGGCGGCACCAACGCCCGCAAGATGCCGCTTCATATCGTTCGCGACGTCACCGACGATATGACGCTGATGCAGGAGGAAATCTTCGGGCCGCTGCTGCCGATCCGCCGCTACGACACGATCGATGGCGCCATCGACGAGGTCAATCGCCGGGCACGGCCGCTTGGCCTCTATTATTTTGGCAAGGACGATGCGGAGCGCCGGCGCGTGCTCGATCGCACCATCTCGGGCGGCGTGACGCTCGACGATGTCGTCTTCCACGTATCGATGGAGGATCTGCCGTTCGGCGGGGTCGGTCCATCGGGCATGGGCAGTTATCATGGACAGGATGGCTTCCGCACATTCAGCCACGCCAAGGCGGTGTTCAAGCAGGCGAAGCTCGACGTCGCCAAGCTTGCCGGGATCAAACCACCTTATGGTCGCGCAACGCTGAAGGCCGCCGCTCGACAGATGAAGGGGTGAGGGGCGTTCGGGGACCGCCGCTGTCAGGCGCGATCAGGCGGCGGTG
>JBQCEK010000148.1:0-9982 GCA_051960335.1 Sphingomonas sp. | reverse complement strand
GGCTTCCTCGCGGCGGCGCTTGCTGGCGACGGCGAAGTTCAGCGCGGCCATGATCGGCGTTGTCTCGGGATCGAGATCGTGGCCGTAGAGCGGCAGGTCGGCCTCGAGCCGCAGCGAATCGCGCGCGCCCAGGCCGATCGGCTTCACCTCGCTCTGCGCCAACAGCGCGTCGGCAAAAGCGGCGGCGTTTTCGCTAGGCAGCGAAATCTCGAACCCGTCCTCGCCGGTATAGCCCGATCGGCTGATCCACAACGGCACGCCGTTCCAGGCGAACCGCCCGCCAGTCATGAACACCAGCGCTTCCACGCCCGGCACCAGCCGCGCCAGCGCATCGACCGCCTTCGGCCCTTGCAGTGCGAGCAATGCCTGCTCATCCATATGATTGAGCGTGATTTCGTCGGGCAGGTGATCGCGCAGATGGCCGATGTCATCATATTTCACCGCGCCGTTGACGACCATGTAGAGGCCCTCATCCCAGCGGGTCAGCATCAGATCGTCGAGGATGCCGCCATTGTCGGCGAGCAGCAGCGAGTATTTTTGAGCGTTGGGCTTGATGCCTTGCACGTCGGCGGGGAGCAGCTTCTCCAGCTCGGCGTCCAGCCCGTCGCCGGCAAGATGCACCTGGCCCATGTGGCTGACGTCGAACAGCCCGGCCGACTCGCGCACCCACAGATGCTCGGCCATGATCCCTTCATACTGGACGGGCATCCAATAGCCGGCGAATTCGACCATCCGGCCGCCCTTCGCCCGGTGCCATGCGTCGAGCGGCAGGGTCTGCGTTTCGATCGGCTCGAAACTATCGGATTCGTCGCTCACATCAGGCCCTTTGCGGCATCGGGACAGACGACGCATCGGCCGGTGCCCCGGTTCCGCTTGCGCCGCCCCCTCTGTCACGGGACCTGAGAGCTTTCGCCGCCCGGCAGGAACGGCTTACCCCTTCGGTGGCCCCGCTGCTGACGCGGCAAGGCGCTTTCCAGAGTGTCGACGGCCCCGCGCGGTCTTGGGTGCCTGAGAGATTCCGGGGCGGTTGCTCCTTCGGCGGATCCGGTTGCCCGGATCGCTCTCCCGCGCGATGCCCATGACGGTCGCCCGTCATCGACGAATCACGCACTGACGCAGCGCAGCAAACGAGTCAATCGGCCGCGCGCACGCTTCAGCGCGTGGCGTTGTATTTCAACTGATCATCCGTGAGCTGGAAGCCGACCAGCGCCTCGAAAGTGGCGCGCAACACGGCCTGTTTCACCTTGGGCGTCGACAGCGGATCGACCGCGGCATCCTCCTGGCCGGCCTTGCGCGGCTTGGTGAGTTCGTTGCGGATGTCCTCGGGCAGCGTCGCGGCGGATCGCAGCACCTTGGCGGTCGCCTGGCCGCTGGTGGAAGCGCGCGCCTGGCCGGCGTCGAAATGCAGCGCGACCTGGCCGATATGCTTGGTGACGACGGCGGTGCCGCCCTGAACCACCGCGATATAATAAGGCAGCGTCACGTCACGCGCGGCGTCGCTGTGGGTACGGATCGCATCGATCTGGAAGGTGACGTTGGTCACCACCTGATCGCCGGTCGCATCGCAGGTAGAGCGGACGTTCGTCATCGTCGCGGTCAGATCAAGCGCGCTTTGGGTGCGGCTGGTCGCCGGGTTGAACAGGGTGATGTCGCCGGTGCCGGCGGGAATTTCGACGGTGGGGCAGGGGGTGCGCACTGCGGTGATGCCGCCTTCGGTGATCTGTCCCTTGCCGGCGCAGCCGCCGGCGAGCAGGATCAAAGCGGCGGGAACGACGAATTTCCGGATTGTCACGGGCACGCACACCTTCTCACAAGGAAAGGGCCGCCGCCTCGATCGAGCACCGGCCCCGCAATCGGCCGCACCATAGGGTCCGTGCTTCGTTTCGGCAACGCCGGAACCGCCTTTCGCGCAAGCGAGCAATCGCGTACAGGCCCGGAGCATGAACGCCGACCAAAAACCCGTGCTCGAGCTGATGATCGCCGCGCCGCGCGGCTTCTGCGCGGGCGTCGATCGCGCGATCCGGATCGTCGAGCTGGCGATCGAGAAGCATGGCGCTCCGGTGTTCGTGCGGCATGAGATCGTTCACAACAAGTTCGTGGTCGATCGGTTGAAGGCGATGGGCGCGGTGTTCGTCGAGGAACTCGACGAAGTCCCCGACGGCGCGCCGGTGGTGTTCTCGGCGCACGGCGTGCCCAAGGCCGTGCCCGCCGAGGCAGAGGACCGCGGGCTCGACTATCTCGACGCCACATGCCCTCTCGTTTCGAAGGTGCATCGTCAGGCCGAGCGATTGGTCGCGGCGGGGCGGCATATCCTGTTCATCGGCCACGCGCGCCATCCCGAAGTGATCGGGACGTTCGGGCAAGTGCCGGAAGGCTGCATGACGCTGATCGAGACGGTCGCAGACGCCGAGGCATTGATGCCTGCCGATCCCGACAATCTGGCGTTTCTCACGCAAACGACCCTGTCGGTCGACGATACTGCCGAGATCGTCGCCACGTTGCACCGGCGCTTCCCCGCCATTCACGCGCCGCGGGGCGAGGACATCTGCTACGCGACGTCGAATCGCCAGACGGCGGTGAAGGCGATCGCCAGCGCCTGCGATGCCGTGCTGGTGCTCGGCGCGCCCAATTCGTCCAACTCGCTTCGCCTCGTCGAGGTGGCGGAGCGGCAGGGCATTCCGGCAAAGCTGATCCAGCGCGCCGATGATCTCGAGCTGAGCTGGCTCGACGGGATCGGCACGCTGGGCATCTCCGCCGGCGCGTCCGCGCCCGAGATATTGGTGCGCGAGCTGGTCGATCGGCTGGCGGAACATTTCGAGGTGATCGAGCGCGAGGTGGAGACGGCGCGCGAAGCGATGTCGTTCAAGCTGCCGCGCGGCCTCGAAGCCGCCTGAACCGGTGGCGGTCTATACCCATGTCTCCGCCGAATCGCTTTCGGCGTTTCTGACGCGGTTCGATGTCGGCACGCTGATCTCGGCGAAGGGCATCGCGGAGGGTGTCGAGAACAGCAACTATCTGGTCGATACGACGGGCGGCCGTTTCATCCTGACGCTCTATGAGAAGCGGGTTTCGGCGGATGATTTGCCGTTCTTCATGGCGCTGCTCGATCATCTCGCGGATCGGGGGCTTCCGGTGCCGCCGGCGATCAAGGATCGTGCGGGCACGGAAATTCAGGAGCTGGAGGGCCGGCCCGCCTGCCTGATCCGCTTCCTCCCCGGCGTGTCGCTGTCGCATCCAACGCCGGCGCAGGCCCGCGCGGCGGGCGCGGCGATGGGCGCGATGCACAAGGCCGTGGCCGATTTCGCGCCGACGCGGACCAACTCGATGGGCCAGCCGACCTGGGCGACGCTCCACGCGCAATGCGGCCGCGATCTCGATCGCATCGCCCCTGGCCTGTACGACGATCTGGCCGTCGCCATCGCCGATCTTGCAGCGACCTGGCCCGCAGCCGGGCTCGATCGCTGCGCCATCCACGCCGATCTGTTTCCCGACAACGTGCTGATGCGCGATGATCGCGTAACCGGGCTGATCGATTTCTATTTCGCCTGCACCGACATTCGCTTGTTCGATCTGGCGATCATGCATGTCGCCTGGTCGTTCGATGCGACGGGCAACCAATTCGACGCCGCGGTGGGCGACGCGCTGATCGAGGGATATGCGACGCACTTTCCGCTGAGCGACGACGAACGGATGGCATGGAGCGACCTTGCAGTCGGCGCCTGCATCCGCTTCACCCTGTCGCGCGCCTGGGATTGGCTCAATACGCCGGCAGGCGCGCTGGTGACGCGCAAGGACCCGCTGGCGTTCTGGCGGCGGCTGAAAACCTATGATCCCGATCTAGCGAGCCGCCTGCGGACACTGTGATGACTGAATTGACCAAGGTCGAAATCGCCACCGACGGCGCGTGCAAGGGCAATCCGGGGCCGGGCGGCTGGGGCGCGGTGATTCGTTCGGGCGCGCGCGAAAAGGATCTGTCCGGCGGCGAGCCGATGACCACCAACAACCGGATGGAGCTGACCGCGGTGATCGAGGCGCTGAACGCCCTGAAGCGCCCATGCGCGGTGACGCTATCGACCGACAGCCGCTATGTGATGGACGGTCTGACCAAATGGATTCACGGCTGGCGCAGGAACGGCTGGAAAACCGCCGACAAAAAGCCGGTCAAGAATGCCGATCTGTGGCAGGCGCTGGTCGATGCCTGCGCGCGCCACAAGATCAGCTGGCAATGGGTGAAGGGCCACGCCGGCCATCCCGATAATGAGCGCGCCGATACGCTGGCGAGCGACGCCGCGATCGCCGCCGGTCGTGCGGCCGCTACAAATCGCTGAGGATTAAGCGTCCTCGATCGGCGCGCCGGGTCCGTTCTTGAGCACCGAATCGATCGCGTTCTTGGCTGACGCCTTCGAGCTATAGCCCTCGGTCCACCAGATCAGTTCGCTGTTGTATTTGAACTTGGCGACATACTCGCCCTTTTTGTTCTGCTCGATCACGAACTTGTGCGCCATGCTGCGTCTCCCCGTGAGGTTGATGCAGGTTAGTCGATTACCCGCCGAGTCGCTATCCCTGTTTGAACCGCATCGGCGCATAGGGCGACGGATCGATCGCGGGCGTGGCGCCGCGAAGCAGCGCCGCGGCCAGGCGGGCGGCGGCCGGCGCGGTCTGAATGCCGAACCCGCCCTGGCCGGCGCACCAGAAGAATCCCGGCTGATCGGGCGCGAAACCGTAAACCGGCAACCGATCGGGCGCGAAACTGCGCAAGCCAGCCCATTTGTGCTCGAGCGCGGCGACTCGCCAATCGACCGCCTGCTCGAAACGATCGATGGCGATGGCGATGTCGAGCTCCTCCGGTTGCGCGTCGCACGGATCGCTGGCGATTTCGTCATGCGGGCTCAGCCATAGGCGCCCGCCGGCCTCCGGCTTGAAATAGAAACTGCCACCGATGTGCGCCACATGCGGCATCGCCGGCGGTGGCGCGGGATCGGTGCGCAACTGAACCATCGTTCGGCGATAGGCGCGAATGCCGATCGGCGAGACGCCGGCGCGAATCGCCACCTCGTCCGCCCAGGCGCCCGCGGCGTCGATCAGCACATCGGCCTCGAAAGCGCCGGCGGTCGTGTCGAGCCACCACGCGCCGGCATTCCGCTCGGCACGGTTCAGGGCGGCGGATAGATGCAGCACCGCGCCAAACCGTCGCGCATCCGCCAGATAGCCGGCATGAAGCGCGGCGACGTCGATATAGGCGCAGGTCGGCTCATAGACCGCGCGAGTCCAGGTCGATCGCAGGCCGGGGATGACGGCATGGGGATCGCGTTCTTCCAACACGACGCCGCTGCCCGCGAAAGCGGCGAGGAGCGCGTCAATCGCGGCCGAATCCTCGGCGCGGCCGATGTGCAGCGAACCGAGCGGTGCGAGTACCCCCGCCGCCTCGAGCAGCGGCCCCGAAGCGGTGGTAAGCGGCTGGACGTCTGGCCCGCCATAGGTTTCGGACCAGAAGGCGGCGGATCGGCCGGTCGCGTGATAGCCGGGCTGCGATTCGGCTTCGAGCAGCAGCACGCGCGCGTTTGGCGCGAGCTCGGCCGCAAGGCTGGCGCCGGCCATGCCCGCGCCGACGATCGCGAAATCGTACCGCGTCACGTCGCTGCCGGCGCGCGCGATTTGAGGAATCCGTCAATCGCCCGGATGGCGCGGTCGCGCACCGGATCGGCCTCGCGGAGGATCTCGTGCGCCGATTCGGGGCCAAAGCGGATGACCTCGCAATCGGGAAGCGCGGCCGCGATCGCCAGCGCCGATCGCGCGCGCACCAGCTTGTCGGCATCGGCGACCAGCATCAGCGTCGGCACGTCCATCGTTGCGAGCCGCGGATCGTCACGAACGTGGCGCGTAGAGATGAACGCCTCACGCACCCATGGCCAGCTCGGCGGGCCGAGTTCGAGCTTGGGATCGGCCTCGCGCCACCACAGTTCGTCGGCATAGCGATCGGCATCGTGCGTCAGCAGCGCCTGGCGCGAGGCCTGCGCCACCGGGATTTCATTCGCCTTCCACGCCAGTCGCTTCGGATCGCCGATTCGGGCCATCAACCCTGCGAACAACTCGCCGCCGCGCGCGCCGAGCGGGCTGTGCAGTCCCAGCATCGGCGCGACGAGCACCGCCGCATCGGGGCGCACGGCGCGCTCGACCAGCGCGCGGAGCACCAGATGGCCGCCCATCGAATGGCCGATCGCGATCCGCGGGCCCGCCGCGGTGGCTGCCCAATCGGCGTAGAAATCACGATAATCGCGGATATAGCTGTCGAAGCTGTCGATATGTCCGCAGTGAGCATTGCCGCTCAATCGTCCCGATCCGCCCTGGCCGCGCCAGTCGAACGAGGTGATCGACCATCCCGCCGTGTGCCAATGGGCAAGCAGCTCGAGATATTTCTCGACCATGTCGCCGCGCCCGCCCTGGAACAGGATCGAGCCGCGCCCCGATTCGGCGCTCGCCGGCAGATCGAATCGGCGCAGCGGCCAGCCATCGGCGGCGCGCCATTCGGAAAAGCGGGCTCCCGGGGGAAGGGTGCGGCGGAACTGCGCGAATGAGGCCATGTTCGTTGGTTACTTTTTAGAAAGCCATGCCGTCTAGAGAGTTGCTCGATGGGGTGGGGTATTCTCTCTGTGATTCTGTTGTGCGCGTTCGCACTGCTGCTGGTTTCGGCCGGTATCGAGGACGTGCGCAAGCGCGAAATCGCCAATTGGAAGAATGCCGCCATCGCCTTGCTTTCGCCCTTGTGGTGGGCGGCAAGCGGCCTCTCTTTGTGGCCGGGGGTGCCGATCCAGCTGGCGCTGGCGGCGATCGTCTTCGGCTTGTTCGTGGCGGCGTTCGCGCTCGGCCAGATGGGTGGGGGCGACGTCAAGCTGATCGGCGCTGTCGCGCTGTGGCTGCCGTTCCAGCCGCTGATGTGGATGTTGGTTGCGATGTCGCTGATCGGCGGCGCGCTGACCTTGCTGATGATCGTCGAGCGCTGGCTGCTGCGCAAACAGGCGGCGCTCGAAATTCCGTACGGTGTGGCGATCGTCGCCGCTGCCCTTTTTGCCCTGCGCGAACCGATTCTTAACCGATTTGGGTGAATGCTTAATGCCGGATCAACCGGCCACTCGTCCGAAAGGCCTTATGCGTCATGGATAGTAGGAAGATGATATTGCTGGTGGGCGCGCTCTTCGTAGCGGGCATCACTGCTTTCATGGCGCGCAGCCTGATGCAGGGCGCGTCTGCGCCGCAGGCGACCGCGCAAGTCGTGCAGAAGGTGGATGGGCCCGAAGTGCTCGTCGCCACGCGCGCCCTGCCGGTCGGCACGATTCTGGATGCGACCGCGCTGAAGTTTCAGCCGTGGCCGAAGGAATTGGTCGATAACGCCTATTACCTGCGCAAGGATACCAATCTCCAGTCGCTGGTCGGCACTGTGGTGCGCAACGCGATCACTGCCGGTCAGCCGGTGACTCAGGGTTCGCTGGTCAAGCCCGGTGATCGCGGTTTCCTGGCCGCGGCGCTTGGGCCGGGGATGCGAGCCGTGACGGTGCCGGTATCGGCCGCCAGTGCGGTTGCCGGCTTCGTCTTTCCGGGCGATCACGTCGATCTGGTGCTGACTCAGTCGGTGCCCGGCGGCGGTGACGGCCCGCCGCTCAAGGTTTCCGAGACGGTGATCCGCAACCTTCGCGTGCTCGCCACCGATCAGCGCACCGACAACCAGGTCGGCGACGACGGCAAGACCGTGGTCAAGACCTTCTCGAACGTGACGGTCGAGGCGACGCCGAAGATCGCCGAGAAGATCGCGGTGGCGCAGACCATCGGCGAACTCTCGCTGTCGCTGCGCTCGCTTGCCGACGACAGCTCGCAGCTGGAGCAGGCAATTGCCTCCGGCGCGATTGACGTGCCGAGCGATCCCAAGGCCGAAAAGGCGATGCTGGCGCGCGCCGACGACGCGCCGATCGCCGGCGACCCGACGTTTTCGACCGGCGCCGATGTCTCGCGCTTCCAGCGCAGCAGCGTGCCCGGCAAGCCGCCGGCCCAGAACACCGATTCATCGACGGGTGCGCCGGCTGGCGCTGTCATTCAGGGGCCGGTGGTCCGGGTTGCGCGTGGCAATGCCGTGACGCTGGTTCCGGTGGGGGGGAAGTAACATGCGCATGAAGTTCATGCCGATCGGCTGGCCGCTCGCGGTCGCGCTGGTCGCCGGACCGGTGGGAATGGGCGTGACGCCCGGCCTCGCGCAGACGGTGGCGCCGCAGCCGACATCGACCGTCGATGTCGCCATCGGCCGCGGCCGGCTGGTCACGCTGTCGCGGCCGATGAGCGACGTGTTCGTCGCCGACGACAAGACCGCCGATGTCGATGTCCGCTCGCCGACCCAGCTCTACATCTTCGGCAAGGCCGCGGGCGAGACGAGCGTCTATGCCACCGCCAAGTCGGGGGCGGTTGTCTATTCGAGCACGATCCGGGTGGGCAACAACATCGATTCGGTCGGCGCCATGCTCAAGCTTGCGATGCCCGATGCGCAGATCGTGGCCACGCCGATGAACGGGCTCGTCCTGCTTACCGGCACGGTCGCGCAGCCCGATGACGCGGCCGAGGCCGAGCGGCTGGCGCAGGCGTTCGTCGGCAAGGACACGCAGGTGCTCAGCCGCCTGAAGACGGCGACGCCGCTGCAGGTCAATCTGCAGGTCCGCGTCGCCGAGGTCAGCCGAAGCTTCGTCAAGGACATCGGCATGAACTTGCTGACCCGCGACCAGACCGGCGGCTTCCAGTTCGGCATCGGTTCGGGCCGCTCGGTGGGGACAATCGGCGATATCGACGTGTCGAAATTCCCGACCGTGCCTTATCCGCTTCCGGGCGGCGGCACGACCCAGGTTCCCTATGATCCGGTGACCGGCAAGCTGATCAACCCGATCCATCCGGGCACGCTTTACACCCCGACGATGGGCACCGAGCGCACGACGATCAACATGGCCGGGCATCTGCTGGGCGTCGATATCCTTAGCGCGCTCGATCTCGGTGAGACCGATGGCCAGGTGACGACGCTCGCCAATCCCAACCTGACGGCCTTGTCGGGCGAGACGGCGACCTTCCTCGCCGGCGGCGAAATCCCGATCCCGGTGAGCCAGGGGCTGGGCGCGGTCTCGGTCGAATACAAGCAATATGGCGTCAGCCTCGCCTATACGCCGACGGTCCTGTCGGACGGCCGCATCTCGCTTCGCGTCAAGCCGGAAGTGTCGCAGCTTTCGGCGGCCGGCGCGGTGACGATCGGCGGCACGACGATCCCGGCGCTCACCACGCGGCGGACGGAAACGACCGTCGAGCTCGGCTCGGGCCAGAGCTTCATGATCGCCGGCTTGCTCCAGAACAGCAACGACAACCAGATCGAAAAGGCGCCGGGCGTCGGCGACTTGCCGATCGTCGGCACGCTGTTCCGATCGAACGCGTTCAAGCGCAACGAGAGCGAGCTGGTGATCGTCATCACGCCGTATCTCGTCAAGCCCGTCGATAGCGTCAGCCAGATCGCGTTGCCGACCGATGGCTACAAGCAGCCGACCGATCTCGGCCGGGTGCTGCTGGGGCAGATGAGCGGCGGCACCTCCGGCGAACAGCGCCCGGTGCCGACGATGGCGGCGCCCGCCGCCGGTGCGCCGGCGTTTGGCGCCACCGCGCCGCTGCCGGCCGCGCCGCTGCCCAAGGGGCCGCCGAGCCAGCCGAACCAGGCGGTCACGACGCCGACGCCATCCGCCAAAGGCGCTGGTGACGCCGCCCCCGGCTTCAGTCTCAATTGATGCGAGTCCTTGTGGAGAAGGTCATGCCCATGCGTTCCTCGATCCTCGCGATGCTCGCGCCGACATTGTTGCTCGCCGGCTGCGGCGGCACCGTCAACCGCGGGCTTGAATCGGTCCATCAGCCGGTCGTCAGCCGCAGCGATTATGCGTTCGACGTCAACACCGGCGGCGACGGGCTCGCCCCT
>JBQCEK010000147.1:0-13189 GCA_051960335.1 Sphingomonas sp. | reverse complement strand
ATCACCGACGATATCGAAGCGCCGCTGGAGCCGATGGTTCAAGGCGAGACGCCGGCCCCGTCTACGGAAACGGGGCCCCAGGCCCAACTGCCCGCAGCCGATCAATTGCCGGCCGCCACGGCAACGCCGGCGGACAGCGCCGAGCTGGAACAGCCGCTGCCGCCGCTGGCGACGTTCGATTCCGCGCCGCTGCAGACCGCGACGGACCAGGCCAATGCCGAGAAGAGCCCCGAGCTGCGCTACGACGTTGTCGTCAACGGGCTCAACGCGATCGGGCTCGACGATGAGTTTAATGACCTTTCCGCGCTGAAGAAAGGCAAGGGCAAGGCCGAGAACGCGACGATGGTCGATGCCCGCGCCAAGCAGGACGAGGCGCTGGCGGTGCGGTTGATGACGTCGCTCGGCTATTATGACGCGACGGCGCTATCGACCATCGAGCAGGTGCCGAACGATCCGGGGCATGTGCGCGTGATCGTCAGCGCGACGCCGGGGCAGTTTTATCGTTTCGGCCAGATCGCCATCCAGGCGCAGACCACGGTGCCCCCGGACCTGATCCGCAACGCGCTGCCCCTGAAGACAGACGATGTGATCGAGGCGGCAAAGGTGCAGGGTGCGGAAGCCAATGTGAGCCTGGTCTTGCCGCAACAGGGCTATCCCTTCGCCAAACTGGGCCAGCGCGATATCGTGCTCGACGACGAGACGTTTACCGGCGACTATACGCTGCCGGTGGATACCGGGCCGCGGTCGAGCTTCGGGTCGTTTAAGCTTCGCGGCCGAAAGCCGGTATTCGACGCCAAGCACATCGCGGTTCTGGCGCGGTTCAAGCCCGGCGAGCTGTACGACGTGCGCAAGACCGACGATCTGCGCAAGGCGCTGGTCGCAACGGGACTGTTCTCGACGGTGTCGGTGAAGCCGGTGGAAACCGGCGAGCCGGGACCGGACGGCACGCAGATCGCGGACTTGCAGGTGCGGCAGGTGGCCGGCCCGCCGCGAACGCTGGCGGCGACCGCCGGCTATTCGACCGGTGAAGGCTTCAAGATCGAGGGATCGTGGACCAACCGCAACCTGTTCCCGCCCGAGGGTGCCTTGATCGGCACGGCGACGCTCGGCAGCCAGGAGCAGGGCGCGAGCGCGACATTCAGGCGATCCAACGCCGGGCAGCGCGATCGCACATTTTCGTTGGGCCTCGCGCTCGATCACAGCAATTATGACGCGTTCGACGCCTTCACCAGCACGCTATCGGTGCGCTGGGCCTACGATTCGACGCCGCTCTGGCAGAAGAAATTCACCTATGCCTACGGCGCCGAACTGGTCGGCACCAACGAGAGCGTCTACGATTTCGACAAGGGCGAGCGCGTGCGGCGGACCTACGGCATCCTGGCGCTGCCGGGGCAGGCCGGGTTCGACACCACGGACGATCTGCTCAACCCCACCAAGGGCTATCGCCTGAAGCTGAGCCTGAGCCCCGAAACCTCGGTTCAGGGTTCGGTGAGCCCCTATGCCCGCACGATGGTGGAGGCGAGCGGCTATTATCCGGTGCGCGACGATCTGGTGCTGGCCGGGCGCGAGCGCGCGGGAGCGATCCTGGGGATCAGCCGCGACGACCTGGCGCCCTCGCGGCGCTATTATGGCGGCGGCGGCGGATCGGTGCGTGGGTACGGCTATCAGCGGCTCGGCCCGCTCGATCCCAATGGCGATCCCGTCGGCGGGCGCAGCCTGAACGAATTCTCGATCGAGGCGCGTTACCGGTTCGGCAATTACGGCATCGTGCCGTTCTTCGACGGCGGCAACGCGTATGAAAGCAGTGTGCCGCAGTTGAGCGGGCTGCGCTACGGCGTGGGCATCGGTGGGCGGCTGTACACCAATTTCGGGCCGCTGCGCGTCGACGTCGCGACCCCGCTCAATCCGCGCAAGGGCGACGGGAAGATCGCGCTCTACATCTCGATCGGGCAGGCATTCTGATGGTCGAGAACCCCGTGCCGTCCGCGCCCGACGCGCCAGAGGAGAGCATCGTCGTCACCGAGCGGCCGTTGTGGCAGCGCGTCCTGAAGTGGATCGGGATCGCGATACTGGCGCTGATCGCGCTCGTCGGCGTGGTCCTTCTGGGGCTCAACACCAGCCCCGGACGGCGCTTCGTGGCGGATCGGATCGCGGGCTATACGATGGCATCCGGCCTGAACATCTCGGTCGGGCGGATCGACGGATCGATCTATGGCGCGATGGTTCTGAAGGACGTTCGCGTCCGCGACACCAAGGGCGTGTTCCTGACCTCGCCGGAAATCCAGGTCGACTGGCGGCCGTTTCGTTATCTCCACAATCATATCGACGTTCGCTCGGCCTCGACCCGGCTGATCACGATGGCGCGCAAGCCCGTGCTGAAGGCGACGCCAAGCGAACCGAACCAACCGCTGCTGCCCGATATCGACATCGACGTGAACAAGCTGGCGGTCGATCAGCTCGTACTCGAAGCGCCAGTGACGGGGACGAAGCGGATCGTGCGGATCAGGGGCGCGGCGCATATCGCCGATCGCCGCGCGCAGATCATCGCCAATGCCGCGGCGCTAAGCGGGCAGGGGGTTGTCGGCGGAGACCGCCTGGCGCTGAAGCTCGACGCAGCGCCTGACGACGACAAGCTGGATATCGATGCAAAACTGCTGTCGCCGGCGAACGGAATCGTTGCGGGAATGAGCGGCGTGACCAAGCCGCTGTCCTTCATCATCACCGGCAACGGCAGCTGGAAGACGTGGAACGGCAAGGCGATCGGCACGCTGGGTGGACAATCGCTCGCCGATCTGACGATCGCGGCGCGCAACGGCACCTTCAAGGTGCGCGGCAACGCGCATCCGGGGCTGTATATGGCAGGGCCGGTGCAGCGGCTGACCGCGCCGCAACTCGACATCGCGATCGATACCACGCTTTCCGAGCGCAAGGCCGATACGCGCCTCGCCCTGCGATCGAGCGCGCTGGCGGTGAATGGCAACGGCCTGATCGACCTTGGCAACAGCCGTTTCGGCAATTTCCAGATCGACGCGCGGCTGCTGACGCCGGGCGCGGTGATGCCGAAGCTGACGGCGAATGGCGCCGAGGCGCATGTGACGCTCGATGGGCCGTTCGCGACGCCGACCGTCGGCTATGTGCTGCGCGCCGCCGCGATCGATTTCAACGGCACCGGCGTCCAGGGTCTGTACGCGAGCGGGCAGGCCAAGGTGAATTCGGATCGCATCCTGATCCCGGTGAATGCGCGCGCCGCCAGGGTGACGGGGCTCAACGCCGCCGCCGGCGGGTTGCTGGAGAACGTGCAGATCAACGGCGACCTGGCGATCGCCGGCAGCCAGATCCTGTCCGACAACCTGCGCCTGAAATCGAACCGGATCGACGCCACCGCGATCATCGCCGCGAACATGGCGACAGGCCGCTATACCGGTGCGCTGAAGGGGCGGGTCAACGATTACCGGATCGACAGCATCGGCATCCTCAACATCGTTACCGACGCCAACCTGGCGACCGGCGCGAACGGCGGCTGGGCGATCAAGGGGCATGTCGTCGCCAAGACATCGCAGATCTTCAATTCCGGCGCGCGGAGCTTTCTGGGCGGCAATGCCGTGGTCAGCACCGATGTGACCTATGACACCAGCGGCGTGATCAGCTTCGCCAATCTGCGTCTGGCCGCGCCGCAATTCCGCATCACATCGGGCAGCGGGCGCTATTCACCGGCCGGGCAATTGCTGGTCAATGCGCAGGCCTATTCGACTAAATACGGTCCGCTGTCGGCGCAGGTGACGGGCACCGCCACCGCGCCGGTGGTTCTGCTGCGCGCGCCGCGGCCCGGCGTCGGCATCGGGCTGGTCAATCTGGAAGCGCGGGTGCGCGGCGTGAACGGCGCCTATGCCGCGGTCGCGACCGGGGACACGGATTACGGGCCGTTCAGCGCGGATGTGATGGTGCGGCCGGGCAGGACGCTGAGCGTCGAGATCGACAAGCTGCTGTTCGCCGGCGTGACCTTCCACGGGACCATCGAGCAGACCGCCGCCGGGCCGTTTGCCGGCACGCTGGCGTTCGCGGGATCGGGACTGACCGGGACCGTGCGGTTGGCCGCGCAAGGCGGCGTGCAGCGCGCCGATGTCGCGGCACATGCCTATAACGCCAAAATTCCCGGCAAGTTGGATTTCACTATCGGTCGAGCGATCATCAACGCGACCGCAATTCTTTATCCCGATGCGCCGGCGATCACCGGCGACGTTCAGGTCGCCGATCTGCACTACGGGCCGACCGCCATCGCCAAGGCGCGCGCCAAGATCGATTATCGTGGCGGCAAGGGCACCGCGCAGCTGATCGCGCAAGGATCGAACGGGGTGCCGTTCAACATCGGGGTCAATGCGCAATTGTCGCCGAACAGCTGGCTGGCGGCGCTCGAGGGCAATGCCGCGGGCGTCAATTTCCGCTCGGCGACCCCGGCGCGGATCACCAAGATCGCCGGCGGCTATCAACTGGCGCCGACGCGGGTGGAATTCGATCGCGGGACGATGCGGATCGCGGGGCGCTATGCGAACGGCCTTCAGGCGCAGGTGCGACTCGATCGCGTCGATCTGGTGATCTTCAACGCGTTTGTGCCCGGCCTGGGCATCGGCGGCGTGGCGACCGGCAGCGTGGATGCCACGCTGCCTTCGGGCGGCGGCGCGCCCAATGCGCAAGCGCTGATCAACATCTCCAACTTCACGCGGTCGAGCATTTCGACCGTTTCGAGCCCGGTTGACATCACGCTGAAGGGATCGTTGCAGGCGAACGGGGCGGACGTCCGCGCGCTCGTCAAGAACGGGAACACCGCGATCGGCAGAATGGTGGCGACGCTGCAACCGCTGGGCGCCGGCGATAGCTGGGCGACCCGGCTGGCGCATGCGCCGCTGAGCGGGGGCATCCGCTACAACGGGCCGTCTGCCGTGCTCTTCTCGCTATCCGGTCTCGCCAATCAGCAATTGAGCGGGCCGGTGGCGGTCGCGGCCGATTTCTCCGGGCAGCTGAGCGCGCCGCGGGTCAACGGGCTGATCCGCGCCGATAATCTGACGTATGAAAACGAGACCTATGGCACCCGGCTGACGAACATGGCGGTGCAGGGGCGGTTCAACAACGATCGCTTCGAACTCACCAATCTGAGCGCGACCGCGGGCAAGGGCACGATCAAGGCCCAAGGCTCCGTCGGGCTGGCCGCCGACAGCGGCTTCCCGATCAACGTGACGGCCGATTTCAACAATGCCCAGCTCGCGCGGGGCGACGATCTCAACGCGACGACGACCGGCCAGTTGAAGATCGTCCACGACAAGACCGGGGGCACGATCAGCGGCGCGCTGACCATTCCCGAAGCGCGCTATGCGATCGTTCGGCAGGGCGAGGCCGATGTTCCCACGCTCACCGGCGTGCGCCGCAAGGGCCAGAAGGTGCAGACCGACGCCGAGAAGCGGGCTGAAGCGCCAATCGGCTTGTTCAAGCTCAATATCCGGCTGCATGCGGACAATCAGCTGTTCGTTTCGGGCATGGGGCTCGATTCGGAATGGAAGGCCGATCTGCGCGTGCGCGGGACGACGGCGGCGCCGATCGTGATCGGCGAGGCCGATGTGGTGCGCGGCACCTATTCGTTCGCTGGCAAACGCTTCACGCTCGATCGCGGCATCGTTCATTTCGAGGGCGGCGCGATTTCCGATCCCACGCTCGATATCTCGGCATCGACCACGGTCAATAACATCACCGCGGTGATCAACATCACTGGCACCGGCCAGCATCCGCAGATCGAGTTCACCTCCAACCCCGCCTTGCCGCAGGATGAGGTGCTGAGCCGATTGCTGTTCGGTGACAGCCCGGAGAACCTGTCGGCGATCCAGGCGATCCAGCTGGCCGCTGCGCTCAATTCGCTGCGCGGATCGGGCGGTGGGCTCAACCCGCTCGGCAAGCTGCGCTCGGCGACCGGGATCGACCGGCTGGAAATCCTGGGCGCGGACGACACCACCGGACGCGGCACTGCGCTGGCGGCGGGCAAATACATCACCAACAACATCTATGTGTCGATCATCACCGATGCGCGCGGCTTCACCGCGACTCAGCTGGAGGTTTCGCTGACCAAGGCGCTGAGCGTGCTTTCGGAAGCCGGCTCGTTCGGCGGGTCGAGCGTTAGCGTGCGCTACAAGAAGGATTATTGACCGCGCGTTGGCGGCCGATGTCACAAAAGTGTAATCGATACGTCACGAAAGCGTCCCGGCGCGCGCCTAACGCGGCGGCAGCATAAAGGGAGACTCGCGTGATCAAGACTTTCCGCTTCGCCGTTCCGCTAGTGGCGCTTTCGCTGGCGGCGTGCCAGGGCAACCATTCGGCCGCTGGCAACGATGCCGCCGCGGGCAATACCGCCGCTGGCGCCACCGCCGTGACCGGCGCGGGCTCGACCTTCATTTATCCGGTGCTGTCGGCCTGGGCGTCCGATTACAGCAAGCAGACCGGCACCAACATCAACTATCAGTCGATCGGATCGGGCGGCGGCATCGCGCAGATCAAGGCCGGCACGGTCGATTTCGGCGCGTCGGACAAGCCGCTTGAACCCAAGGAGCTGGCCGAGGCTGGCCTGGCGCAATTCCCGGCCGTGATCGGCGGCATCGTTCCCGTCGTCAACATCAAGGGCCTGGATGCCGGCAAGCTGAAGCTGACCGGCCCGGTTCTCGCCGACATCTATGCCGGCAAGGTGACCAAGTGGAACGACCCGGCGATCGTCAAGATCAACCCCGGCGTGACGCTGCCCGGCGCGACGATCACCGTTGTCCATCGTTCGGACGGTTCGGGCACGACGTTCAACTGGACGCACTATCTCGGCCAAGTCAGCCCGACATGGAAGAGCGGACCGGGCGAAGGCACATCGATCTCCTGGCCTGTCGGCATCGGCGGCAAGGGCAATGAAGGCGTCGCCGCTTATGTGAACCAGGTGCCGAACTCGATCGGCTATGTCGAATATGCCTATGTCATCCAGAACAAGATGACCTGGGTGGGCGTGCAGAACGCGGCGGGCAATTATGTCGCGCCGAGCACCGAGAGCTTCCAGGCGGCCGCGGCGAGCGCCGATTGGGACAAGGCGCAGGATTTCGACCTGGTGATGACCAACGCGCCGGGCGCGCAGGCCTATCCGATCACCGCGACGACCTTCGTGCTGATGCACAAGCAGCCGAAGGACGAAGGGCAGAGCAAGGCCGCGATCGACTTCTTCCGCTGGTCGTTCGCCAACGGGCAGTCGCAGGCTGAAAAGCTGGATTACGTGCCGCTGCCCAAGGCGCTGGTCGACAAGATCGACGCTTATATCACCGCCAACATCAAGTAATCGACTGATGGCGACCCTTGCGCCTGCCCGACGTCGCGGCGCTCCCTGGGCGGAGGCGGTCTTCAGGACCGTCACGGCCGGGGCGGCGTGGCTGGTGCTGATCACCCTGATCGCTGTCGCCGTGTCGATGGCGTGGGGCGGGCGCACGGCGTTCCAGACCTTCGGCTGGGGATTCATCACCAGCAGCACCTGGGATTCGGTCAACGGCCAGTTCGGCGCGCTGGTGCCGATCTACGGCACGCTCGTCAGCTCGGCGATCGCGCTGATCATCGCGGTGCCGGTGTCGATCGGCATCGCGCTGTTCCTGACCGACATCGCCCCGCGCTGGGCGCGGCGGCCGATTTCGACCGCGATCGAGCTGCTCGCGGCGATCCCCAGCATTATTTACGGCATGTGGGGGCTGTTCGTCCTGGCCCCGTTCATGGCCAACCATATCGAGCCGTGGCTCAACGATCACCTCGGCAACGCCCCGATCGTCGGCGCGCTGTTTTCGGGGCCGCCGATCGGGATCGGGATGCTGACCGCCGGGCTGGTGCTGGGCGTGATGGTGATCCCGTTCATCGCCGCGGTGGCGCGCGACGTGTTCAGCGCGGTGCCGGTGGCGCTGCGCGAATCGGCAGTGGCGCTGGGCGCGACGCGCTGGGAAATCCTCAGCCGCGTGACCTTGCCCTATACCCGTTCGGCGGTGATCGGCGCGATCTTCCTGGGGCTGGGTCGTGCGCTGGGCGAGACGATGGCGGTGACGTTCGTGCTGGGCAACGCGCATGACCTTTCCGTATCGCTGCTGATGCCGGGCAATTCGATTGCCGCCGCGATCGCCAACGAATTCACCGAGGCGGATACCGCGCTGTACCGCTCGTCGCTGATCGCGCTGGGCTTCCTGCTGTTCGTCATCACCTTCATCGTGCTGACGATCGCCAAATTGATGCTGCGCCGGATCGACGCCAGCATGGGACGGACTCACTGAGATGAACAGCATCGTTCGCCGCCGCCATCTGGTGGATATTGTCGCGCTGCTGTTCGCCGGGCTGGCGACCGCGTTCGGCCTGGTGTTCCTCGCGTGGATTTTATGGACCACGGTGAGCTACGGCGCGGCGGCGCTGACGCCGACGCTGATCACGCAGATGACGCCGCCGCCCGGGGCGAGCGGCGGCCTGCTCAACGCCTTTTACGGCAGCGCCGTGATGGTTGGGCTGGCGCTGCTGATCGGCACGCCGATCGGCATTGCCGCGGGCACCTATCTTGCCGAGCATGGACGGCATACGAAGCTCGCCGCGTCGGTGCGCTTCGTCAACGACATCCTGTTGAGTGCGCCGTCGATCGTGCTCGGCCTGTTCGTCTATGAGCTGGTGGTCGCGACCAGCGGGCATTTTTCGGGCTATGCCGGCGCGCTGGCGCTGGCGCTGATCCTGATCCCGGTGGTGGTGCGGACCAGCGACGAGGCGCTGCGGCTGGTGCCCGATCGGATGCGCGAGGCGGCGTTCGCGCTTGGCCTGCCGCGCTGGAAGGTGACGGCGCGGGTGCTGTTCCGCGCCGCGACCAACGGCATCGTCACCGGCGTTCTGCTGGGTGTCGCGCGGATCAGCGGCGAAACCGCGCCCTTGCTGTTCACGGCGCTGAACAATCAGTTCTGGAGCGCTGATCTCAACGCGCCGCTGGCCAATGTGCCGGTGGTGATTTTCCAATACGCCATGAGCCCGTATGACGAGTGGCATTCGCTCGCCTGGGCTGGCGCGCTGGTGCTGACCGCTTTCGTGCTGGCGCTGAGCCTGCTTGTGCGCTTCTTCGCGCGGACCCGAGGATGAAGATGACCGATGCTACCCTGATGCGGCCCGCGGTCGCCGATCTCGCCTCCGCGCCGGCCGATGCGCCGACGCAGATTTCGGTGCGCGATCTCGATTTCTACTACGGGCGCACGCATGCGCTGAAACAGGTCAATCTCGACGTGCCGGCGCGCGCGGTAACGGCGATCATCGGCCCATCGGGCTGCGGCAAATCGACGCTGCTGCGCACGCTCAACCGTATCTATGCGCTCTATCCCGAGCAGCGCGCTGAGGGGCAGATCCTGATCGACGGCGAGGACATATTGGCGCGCGGCGTCGACATGGCGGACCTGCGCCGCCGCGTCGGCATGGTGTTCCAGAAGCCGACGCCGTTCGCCTCGTCGATCCGCGCCAACGTCGGCTTCGCGCTGACGCATTACGAGCGGCTGTCGAAGAGCGAGCTCAACGATCGCATCGAGGACGCGCTTCGCCAGGCGGCGCTGTGGGACGAGGTGAAGGACAAGCTGAACGACAGCGCGCTGTCGCTGTCGGGCGGACAGCAACAGCGGCTGTGCATCGCGCGCACCGTTGCCGTGCGGCCCGAAATCATCCTTCTCGACGAACCGACCTCGGCGCTCGATCCGATCTCGACCGCCAAGATCGAGGAGCTGATCCACGAGATGCGCGAGCGCTTCACGGTGGTGATCGTGACTCACAACATGCAGCAGGCGGCGCGCGTTTCGCAGCGCACGGCCTTTTTCCACCTGGGCGAGCTCGTCGAATATGACGACACCTCGCGCATCTTCACCAATCCGGCGCAATCGCGCACCCAGGATTACATCACCGGCCGCTACGGCTGAGGAGGATAGATATGTCGATAGCCGGCCACACGTCGAAGGCATTCGACGAGGACCGTTCGCGGCTCCGCGCGATGATCAGCCAGATGGGCGGACGGGCGGAGCATGCGCTTCGTGAATCGATCCGTTGCCTGCTCGAGCGCGATCTCGACGGTGCTGCGGATATCGTCGCCGATGATGCCATCCTCGACGTCATGGAGACCGAGGCGGAGGGCATGGCGCTGCAGATGATCGCGCTGCGCGCGCCGATGGCGGACGACCTTCGCGAGGCGGTGGCGGCGCTGAAGATCACGGGTGTGGTCGAGCGGATCGGCGACTATGCCAAGAACATCGCCAAGCGCGTGCCGCTGCTCGACCAGCCGGCCGACATCGAGCCGGTCGCGATGCTGCCGGAAATGGGCCGGCTGGCATCCGGGCTGGTCCATGACGCGCTCGACGCGTTCGTTCAGCGCGACGCCGAAAAGGCCGCGGCCGTGTGCAGCCGGGATCAACAGCTCGACGATTATTACAACAGCATCTTCCGTGCACTGCTGACCTATATGATGGAAAATCCGCACAATATCACGCCGGCGGCACATCTGTTGTTCGTCGCCAAGAATATCGAGCGGATCGGCGATCATGCCACCAACATCGCGGAAATGGTTTACTTCGCGGCGACCGGCAAGCGGATCGAAGAGCGGCCGCGCGGCGCGAATCCGATCGAAGGCGACTGACGGATCGGCGAACGGGCATGGACCGATCGCGCCGAAATCTTTGCGTTGCAGTTGAAAACCGAATATTGGGTATCGTCTGGGGAGACGATGCCGATGGAACATGTCGATGTGATCGTTGTGGGCGCCGGAATTTCCGGTATCGGCGCAGGCTATCACCTGCAGGCCAATTGCCCTGACCGAAGCTATCTGATCCTGGAAGGGCGCGCGGCGCTGGGCGGGACGTGGGATCTGTTCCGCTATCCCGGCATTCGTTCGGATTCGGACATGTACACGCTCGGCTATGCGTTCAAGCCGTGGACCGAGGCGAAGGCGATCGCGGACGGCCCCGCGATCCTCAGCTATTTGAACGAAACCGCCGCCGAGCACGGCATCGACAAGCATATCCGCTTTCGCCACCACGTGAAGCAGGCGGCCTGGTCGACCGAGCGCGCGGCGTGGATCGTCACCGCGACCGGGCCGGAAGGCGACGAGGTGCAATTCAGCTGCAACTTTCTCTTCATGTGCTCCGGCTATTACAATTATGCACGCGGGCATTCTCCCGACTTTGCCGGCAGTGCTGATTTCGGCGGTCAAATCGTTCACCCGCAGCATTGGCCCGAAGACCTGGATTATGCCGGCAAGCGCGTTGTCGTGATCGGCAGCGGCGCGACCGCAGTGACGATCGTGCCCGAAATGGCGAAGACGGCAGCGAGTGTGACGATGTTGCAGCGATCGCCGACCTATGTCGTGTCGCGCCCGGCCGAAGATCGCTTTGCCAATTGGCTCCGGGCCAAGCTGCCGGGCAAGCTGGCCTATGATATCGTGCGCTGGCGCAACGTGCTGCTGGGCATGTTCTTCTTCAACCGTGCGCGCAAGCGGCCCGAGCGCATGAAGGAGCGGCTGATCGGCATGGTGCGCGAGGAACTTGGCCCCGATTACGATGTCGAGACTCATTTTACGCCGCGCTACAATCCGTGGGATCAGCGGCTATGCCTTGTTCCGGATGGCGACCTGTTCGCCGCGCTGCGCGAGGGGCGGGCGTCCGTCGTCACCGGCAAGATCGATCGTTTCGTGCCGGAAGGTATTCGACTGGAAAGCGGCAACACACTGCCTGCCGACATTATCGTCACGGCGACTGGCCTTGAGCTGCAATTGCTGAGCGACGTTGCGTTCAGCGTCGATGGTGCGCCGGTCGATCTGTCGAAGTGCCTGAACTACAAGGGCATGATGTATTCCGATGTGCCGAACCTCGCATCGTCGTTCGGATATACCAATGCCTCCTGGACGCTGAAGGCCGATCTGACCTGCATGTATGTCTGCCGGCTGCTCAACACCATGAAACGGCGCGGGTTGCGCCAGGCGACGCCGCGGATCGGCGACGATACGATCGAAGAGGTGCCGTTCCTCGATTTCTCCTCCGGCTATGTCCAGCGGGCGATCGACAAATTCCCCAAGCAGGGGAGCAAGAAACCGTGGAAACTCAACCAGAACTACGCACGTGACATCATGGCGCTGCGCTACGGGTCGGTCGATACGGCGATGGAATTTTCCAACCCCGAGCCGGACCCGCGGGCGCGTCGCGCGGCCTAGGAAGCGCGGCAGGGGGAACTGGAAAGCGTCAACGACGTTCCCTCGTCCGTTCATCCTGAGGCAAGAAATGGCTTGCCACGTTCGTTCGATCGAACTAATTCGCCCCGATGGTTCACGATCGGCTTCTCGAAACCGCAGTGCGCGAATTCGGCCAGAAGGGGCTTGAAGGCGCCAGCACGCGGGGCATCGCGGCCGCCGCCGGCACGGCGATGTCGTCGATCACCTATCACTATGGTGGCAAGGAAGGTCTCTATCTCGCTGCGGCCGATTATATCGCGGCGCAGATGGAGGACGTCAGCGCCGGCGCGATTCCTGATCGCGATGCCGAGAGCCCGGCTGAGGCGCGCACCGCGATCCAGACGACGCTTGCGCGGATGATCGACAAGATGGCGGACAAGCAGGCGGCGCCCTGGTCGTTGTTCATCGTGCGCGAGCAGATGAATCCCACCGAAGCGTTCGATCGGATCTATGCCGGGCCGATGGGCCGGATGATGGAAGCGCTGGTCGATCTGGTGTGTGTCGCCACCGGCCGGCATGAGGGCAGCGCGGCGCGTGTCGCCGTGATCACGTTGTTCGGCCAGGTGCTGGCGATGCGCGCGGCACGCGCGACCTGCGCTCGACTGTTCGCGCGCCCGCTCGATTCGCCCGATCTAATCGCCGAGGTGAAGGCGCGGATCGCCGCCAATATCGACGCCATTCTCGATCGAATGATTTCCGAGCGACAGGAGCCGCAATGAGCGACGACACCAGCCGCGAACCCGCCGTGGATGACGAGCACCGCCGCAAGGCCAGCGATCAATCCGATCGGGCAGTCGATTCCGATAAAGACAAGGAATCCGAGGATCAGGACGATGGCGATGGCGAAAAGAAGCCATCGCTGTTCAAGAAGCCGCTGTTCTGGATCATCCTGATCGTCGTTGTGGCGGCGATCGCAGTGGG
>JBQCEK010000146.1:0-5393 GCA_051960335.1 Sphingomonas sp. | reverse complement strand
CAACCCGGCCAGGCGTAGATGCAGGGAATCGTTGCCTGGCTTCGTGCGAACCCCGATCAGGGCCGCGCCATCATGCGCGAAAACAAGAGCTTTGTTTTCTTCCGGCAGCTTCAGGGCAGCGCCGTGGGCGCGCTTGGCCTGCCCGTGATGGGCGGCGCCAGCATCGCTGTCGATCCCAAGTTCGTTCCGCTGGGCGCACCAGTTTTCCTGTCGATGGACCGCACCGACGCGACCGGCGTGTGGGTGGCGCAGGATACCGGCGGCGCGATCCGCGGCGCGAATCGCTTCGACACGTTCTGGGGCGCTGGCGACGAGGCGGCGGCGATCGCCGGCGGCATGTCCGCGCATGGCACCGCGTTCGTCCTGTTGCCGCGCGGCACGCTGGCCCGGCTCGACGCCGGCGGCTGAGGATGACGAAGCGGCCGCTCGATGCCGACGAGGCGGCGCTTTGGGCCCGGGTGCTGGCGACCGTGCGACCATTGCCGGGCAGAAAGGCGCCAGACGTCACGCCGATCGCCGCATCGCCGGTGCGGACAGCGATACCCCCCCGACCCGCGCCGAAGAAGCCAGCAGCGCCGGCGCGCCCGCTTGGCGTAACCCTTGACGCGAGCTGGGACCGCAAGCTGACACGCGGCGCTGCCGAGCCCGATTGCACGATCGATCTGCACGGCCATTCGTTGGCTACTGCCTATGCCCGGCTCGATAGTGCGCTCGAACAGGCGATCGCCGAGGGCGACCGTGTGGTGCTGCTGATCACGGGCAAGCCGCCGCGGGCGGAAAGCGAAAGGCCCCATGCGCGCGGGGCGATCCGCGATGCGATCGGCGATTGGCTGGCGGCATCGCGCCACGCTTCGTCGATCGGCGCGGTGCGCAACGCCCATCCGCGCCACGGCGGGGCAGGCGCGCTCTATATCGTTTTGCGGCGCAATCGCGCGCCCCGAACTTGAGATTTCTTAACCCTTGTAAGTCACAATAGCCCCTCGCACCGCCCGATTGCCGGGCACGAGGGGGATCGCGCGCGCTCGATGAAGGATGTGTCGCTCAAGAGACGCGCGGTCGTTTTCGCCCTGTGCGCCGGTGCGGTCGCCTTCATCCTGGCGCTGCTGGCGACGTCGGCGGGGCTGATCCAGGGCGGCAGCATATCGACCGCGCTGATTCCGGCGGTAGTGTGCGGCGCGATGTCCTGGGCATCGGCCGAACGCGCCATTTCATCGACGGCGGGCGCGATCGACGCGGCGATCGAGCGACTGGCGGATGCCGCGCACGGCGATCTCGATAGTCCGATTCCGGCCGAGATCGGGCGCGATGTGCCGCAGTTGGCAACGGCGATGGAAGCGCTGTTCATCCGCCTTGCCGCCAATCTTGAGGATATTCAGCGGCTCGCGCTGTTCGACACGGTGACGGGGCTGCCCAATCGCGCCAATTTCCGCCGCGCCTGCGACGAGGCGTTGATCGGCCTGGAACCGGACGCGGGCGCCGCGCTTTTCTTCATCGATCTCGATCGCTTCAAGGCCGTCAACGATACGATGGGTCATGCGATTGGCGATATGCTGCTGGCGATGGTCGCTGGCCGTTTGCGCACTGTCGTCGATCGGTTCACCGTCGTCGGCGCTGGCGAACCGCTGATCGGGCGGTTGTCGGGCGACGAGTTCACCTTGTTCCTGCCGGGCGTCGGGGAAACGGCCTCGGCGACACGCATCGGCCGGGCGATCCTGTTCGCCCTGTCCGAGCCGTTCGATCTGGAGGGCCAGGAGATCGATATCGGCGCCTCGATCGGCATCGCGACGCGGCCGCAGCATGGCACGACGCTGAGCGCGCTGATGCGGGCGGCCGACATGGCGATGTATCATGCAAAGGCGCGGGGGCGCGGCCGCGCCGAGCACTTTACCGAGGCTCTGGCGGCCGAGTTCACCGATCGCGTGGCGCTGGAAAGCGAATTGCGCGCGGCGATCGATGGCGGCCAGTTCATGCTCGCTTTCCAGCCGCAGATCGCCGTCAACGACGGCAGGGTGGTCGCGGTGGAAGCCTTGCTCCGGTGGATTCATCCGGTCGATGGACTGCGGCTGCCGGGCGCTTTCATCCAGCGCGCGGAGGAAAGCGGGCTGATTGTGGAGATCGGCGATTGGGTGGTCGGCACTGTCGCCGAGACTTTGATGCGGTGGGGCAAGCTGGGGGTCAGCCAGCGGCTTGCGGTCAACATCAGCCGGCGCCAGATCGACCATGCGACCTTTTTCCGGCGGCTGCGCGCGGCTATGCATGTCGCGGGTGCGCCGGCGCGATTGCTGGAGCTCGAAGTGACCGAAAGCCTGGCGATGAACTGCAGCCGCGAGGTGATCGACGCGCTTGCGGCGCTTCGCGCGGACGGCGCGACGATCGCCATCGACGATTTCGGCACCGGCTATTCCAACATCGCGCGACTGCGCGACTTGCCAATCGATCGCATCAAGCTGGATCGCAGCGTCGTGGAGCATGTCGTCGAACGTGCCGAAGCGCGCACGATCGCTCACGCGGTGATCAGCTTGGTCCACGGCCTTGGTTGCGAAGCGGTCGCCGAAGGGATCGAAAGCGATGCCCAGGCCAATGTGCTGAGGGTGATCGGTTGCGACGTGCTACAGGGCTATGCGATCGCCCCGCCGATGGACGAAGCGGCACTGCTCAGCTGGACGCGCGATCTCGATCGGCGGCTGGTCGGCTGAGCGCACGATCGACGATATCGGCGTAGATCGCGGTCAACTGGCTTAGATCGGCGACGGCCACCGCCTCGTCCAGCTTGTGCATCGTCGCATTGGGCAGGCCGAATTCGACGACCGGGCAAAGCGCCGAGAGGAAGCGCGCATCCGATGTGCCGCCGGTGGTCGATAGCGTGGGACGAAGGCCGGTCGCCGCCTCGATCGCATCGCCGATGAGATCGGAAAACGCGCCGGGCTCCGTCAGGAACGCTTCGCCGGAGACGCGCGCCAGGGTTTTCGACTCGGGCGCATGGGCGCGCGCGATCGCCTCGATCCGGGCGGCGAGATCGTCGCCACGGTGGAGATCGTTGAAGCGGATGCTGAGCCGCGCCGTCGCTTCGCCGGGGATCACGTTGCTGGCGTGATTGCCCACCGCGATGTCGGTGATTTCGATGTTCGACGGCTGGAACCAGTCGGTGCCGTGATCGAGGATAAGCCCGTCGATTTCATGGAGGATCGCGATGAGCGGCGGGATCGGATTGTCGGCGAGGTGGGGATAGGCGACATGGCCCTGTCGCCCCGGCACCGTGATCCAGATATTGACCGACCCGCGTCGGCCGATCTTGATCGTATCCCCCAGCCGATCGACCGAGGTGGGTTCGCCGACCAGACACAGATCGGGCGCGATCCCGCGCGCCGCCATCCGATCGATCAGCGCGCGCGTGCCGAAGATCGCCGGGCCTTCCTCGTCCCCGGTGATGATCAGGCTGATCGTGCCCGCATCGACAGGGACCCGCGCCACCGCGGCGACGAAGGCCGCGACGGCGCCTTTCATATCGACCGCGCCGCGCCCGTAGAGCAGGCCGCCGCGTTCCTCCGCGCCGAACGGATCGCTTTGCCAGCCGGCGCCGGGCGGCACGACATCCAGATGCCCCGCGAAGGCGAAATGCCGGCCGCCGCGGCCACGCGTCGCCAGCAGGTTTTCGACCGGGCCATCCGGCGCTTCGCCGACGATGAAGCGATCGACCTCGAACCCCAGCGGCAGGAGCGCCGCTTCCAGCGCATCGAACACTGCAGGCCCGGCCGGCGTGATGCTCTCACAGTCGATCAGCGTCTTGGCCAGCGCAACCGGATCGGGCAGGGAAGGGCTATTCATGGGAGGCGACATTGCCCAAGCTTGATCTCGATACAATCCCGCAATCGAACGCGACAGGCTATCCGCCGCCGTTCGATCAGCCCGTGCAGGGGCGGTGGTATCGCCGCCTCGCGCCGCCGGGCGGCCTCACCGATTTCGGTGTCAGCCAGGTCGTCCTGAAACCCGGCGCATGGTCTTCGCAGCGCCATTGGCATGAAGGGGAGGACGAATTTCTCGTGATGGTTGCGGGCGAGGCGGTGCTGATCGACGACGATGGCGAGCACATCCTTCGCCCCGGCGATTGCGCGGCCTTTCCCAAGGGGGAGCGCAACGGGCATCACCTGCAGAACCGCCAGGACCAGGATTGCGTGTTCGTCGTCATTGGCGGCGGCGAGCCGCTTGGCGGCAGCTATTCGGACATCGACATGCGCTTCACCGCCGATGGCCGATACGTCCGCAAGGACGGCACGCTTTACGAGAGAAAGCGCGTTTGATCAGGCTTTTACTGGCTGCTCGAACTGCTCGATCACCCAATCTTCTTCCTGCGCGGCGGCGATCCAATCCTGCATGAAGGGATGTTTGAGCACGGCCTCGACATAGCCCGCCGCAAAACGCGCGATGGGGAGCGAATAGGTGACGATTCGGGTGCAGACGGGGGCGAACATGATGTCCGCCGCGCCGAAATCGCCGAACAGGAATTCGCCGTCGCCACCGAAGCGCGCGCGGGCCTGAGCCCATAGCTCCATGATTCGCTTTATTTCTTCGAGCACATCTTCGTCCGGACGTTTGGGCTCGAAAATCTGGCGCACGTTCATCGAATGCTTGCGCCGGAGCGCGGCGAAACTGGAGTGCATTTCGGCCGCCATCGATCGCGCCATGCCGCGCGCCGCCTCATCCTCCGGCCAGAATTTTGCGCGGCCGACGCGGTCCGCGAGGAATTCGACGATCGCCAGGCTGTCCCACACGACGGTGTCGCCATCCCACAGGATCGGCACCTTGCCCGAGGAAGGGGCGAATTCATCGCCCTCGCGCCGCTGATCCCAATCGGCGTTGTAGAGCGGAACGACCACTTCCTCGAAGGGCAGGCCCGATTGCTTGCAGGCGAGCCAGCCGCGCAGCGACCAGGATGAATAGGCCTTGTTGCCGATGATGAGCTTGAGCATGGCGGTGGCTTAGAGAGGCCGTCGAACGGTGTCGATCCCTTCGCTGGTCGCCTGGGGATGATGCGGCACCAGCACCAGCGTGCGTCCCTCGACGCGCCACGATTCGAGCATCGACAGGAAGTTCATGCCGAGCACGTCGTTATCGCCGAACGCCGGCGACACCACGACGGGCAGATCGCGCGCGACCACGTCGCCGAGTCTTAGCGCGGGCAAGGTCGCCGTGCGTGCGGTGACGGTGCCGTTCGCGGTGTTGAGCATCACCGGCAGCAACTGGCTATCCGGCTTCAGCCCGGCGGCGGCGGCGGTATCGACCGACAGCGCGGTGAGCGTCGCCCCGCTATCGATCAGCATGCGGCGCGGCACGCCGTTGAGCGTCGCGTTCGCCCAGAAATGGCCATCGGGCGCAATGCGGATGCGGACTTCCTT
>JBQCEK010000145.1:0-3924 GCA_051960335.1 Sphingomonas sp. | reverse complement strand
TTCGATGTCCTGCATGTCGCGGTAATGATCTTCGAGCAGGCGGAAGACCTTGGCCAGCTCGCCATAGGTTTCCGGCATCGCCTCTTCCATCGAGGCCGGCTTGGCGCCCGCCTCCTCGCGCGCCGCCTTCGTCAGATATTGCGGCGTGCGGATGCCGGCGACGACATCCTCGCCCTGCGCGTTGATCAGGAACTCGCCGTAATGCGCATTGTCGCCCTTGGACGGATCGCGCGTGAAGGCGACGCCGGTGGCGGACGTATCGCCCATGTTGCCGAACACCATCGCCTGCACGTTGACCGCGGTGCCCCAATCGCCGGGGATACCGTTCAAGCGGCGATAGACCTTGGCGCGCTCCGCCTGCCACGATCCGAACACCGCGGCGATCGCGCCCCATAATTGATCGTTCACATCCTGCGGAAACGGCTTGTCCCACAGCTTTTCAACCAGCGCCTTATATTCCGCGACAAGGGCCTTCCAATCGGCCGCGCTCATCTCCGTGTCGAGATAATAGCCGCGATCTTCCTTGGCGATTTCCAGCGCTTCCTCGAACGCGCCGTGATCGAGGCCGAGCACGACATCCGAATACATCTGGATGAAACGGCGATAGCTGTCCCAGGCGAAGCGCTCGTCCTCCGCCTTGGCGGCAAGCCCCTCGACCGTCTTGTCGTTGAGGCCGAGGTTGAGCACGGTATCCATCATGCCCGGCATCGACACCCGCGCGCCGCTGCGAACCGAGACGAGCAGCGGATCGGATGCGTCGCCGAAGCGCTTGCCGGTTACCGCCTCGATATGCGCGATGCCGTTCGCGACTTCGGCGCGAACGGCATCGGGAAAGCGCTCACCTTCCTCATAATAGCGCGTGCACATTTCGGTGGTGATGGTGAAGCCGGGCGGCACGGGCAGGCCGATGCCCGCCATTTCCGCCAGGTTCGCGCCCTTGCCGCCGAGCAGGTTCTTGTCGCCCTTGCCACCGTCCGAAACGCCGCCGCCGAAGCGGTAAACGTATTGCGCCATTATGTGCCTTCCCCAAGGTTGAATGCGCCGGCCGTATCATTCGGCTCGTACGCGTCTAAACGTCTCGTCGAACTCCGGTGAAGTGGAGAAAGTGGAGAGCGTCGCGCACTTTGCGCTCAGCCCTCGATCTTCGAAAAGTCGGCGACCCCGTGCACGGCATCGCGGACGCGCGCGAGCAGCGCGAGACGGGCGGTGCGCTTGGCGGGATCGGCGTCGTTCACGGTCACCTTGTCGAAGAAAGCGTCAATCGGCGCGCGAAGGCTGGCGAGCGCGGCCATCGCGCCCTCGAAATCCTCGCGCTTCACCGCATCGGCAGCGGCGGGCGCGGCCGAATCCAACGCGGCGATCAGGGCAGCTTCCTCATTTTCGGGCGTGTAGGAAAGATGTTTTTTCGAGGCGGGATGCGCGCCACTTCCCGTTGTGCCAGCGGAGGCTGGCAGCTCGCGCGGCTCCTGTCCCGAACCGTCGCCCGAGACCCCAGCTTGCGCTGGGGTGACGGCTTGAGGTTGGGCGTCATTCTCGTCCACCAACAACAATGCTGCGGCCGCGGCTCGCGAGATATTGCCGCCAGTTTCCTTCTTCAGGATATTCGCGGCGCGCTTGTAGCCGGCGAGGAGATTGGCGCCGTCCTCGGTGGTGATGAACGCCTGCAGGGCATTCACCCGCGCGAGCAGCCGAACGAGATCGTCCTCGCCGCCCAACGCGAACACCGCGTCGATCAGATCGTGCCGGACGCCGGCTTCGCGCTGCTGGACCTTGAGCCGGTCGGCGAAGAAGTCAGCATAGCTTTGGTAAGCGTCACCTACGTCAATGGCAAAACGCACAAAAGCGTCTCTGCTGTATGTTTCCCTGTCGGGAGCAAAGTGCCCCTTTTCAGTGGTCGAGCGTAGAACAAGTCGGTTGTTCCTGGCCAAGTCTTCCAATGCGGAAAGCGACTTTCCAGTCTTGCTAATACCATAAGTGAATGTCGGATCGGCAGTCTCTTGCCACCATGCTGCGAGCGCCGCCGCGAACAAGCGGGTCTGCGGCGCGCGTAAGCCATTGGCTTCGACCAATCGAAGAAGCCCAAGCGCAGCTCTTCTGAGGGCGAACGGATCCTTTGAGCCCGAGGGCCTTTGATCGACAAACCAAAAGGAGCAGATCGTATCCAGCTTGTCCGCCAAACTCACCGCCACCGTCACCGGCGCGGTGGGGACGGCGTCGCCCTGGCCGACCGGCTTGTAGTGATCGCGGATCGCCTCGGCGACCTCTGGGGGCTCGCCCTGCGCGGCGGCGTAATAGCCGCCCATCATGCCCTGCAACTCGGGGAACTCGCCGACCATGCCGGTGACGAGATCGGCCTTGGCGAGACGCGCCGCACGTTCGGCGAGATCGGCAAGATTTCCCTCTCCCCTCGGGGGAGAGGGAGGGAGCGACGAAGTCGCGGAAGGGTGAGGGTCTGTGGGCGGCGACAGGCCCTCACCCTTCCCACTCGCTGACGCGAGCGGGCCCCTTCCCTCTCCCCCAAGGGGAGAGGGAGAGACGATCCCCTCTTCTACCAGCCAGCGCGCCAGCTTGGCCACGCGCTCGACCTTGTCCGCCACCGTCCCCAGCTTTTCGTGGAAGACGATCTTTTCCAGCTTGGGAAGCTGATCTTCCAGCCGGGTCTTGAGATCGGTTTCGTAAAAGAACTTGGCGTCGGAGAGCCGCGCGGCGAGCACCTTGCGATTGCCTTCGACGATCTTCGCGCCGCCATCGGACGCGGCGATGTTCGCGGTGCAGATGAAGGCGTTGGCGAGGGTTCCGCCTGGGGCAACGGCCCCTCCACCATGCTGCGCATGGTCCCCCTCCCCCCGCTGCGCGCGGGGAGGAATACGGCAGACGAAATATTTTTGGTTCACGCGCGCGGTGAGCTGGATCACCTCGGGCGGCACGTCGAGGAAGGCTTCGTCGAAGCGGCCGAGCAGCGGCACCGGCCATTCGGTGAGACCGGCATTCTCGACGACGAGACCTTCGTCCTCGATCAATTCAAGGCCGGCGTCGGCGGCGAGTTTGGTCGCGGCGTCGCGGATGATCGCGGCGCGCTCGTCCTGGTCGACGATGACGTGGCAGGCGCGCAGCTTCTCGACATAATCACTGGCCGAGCCGATCGTGATCGCGCCGGGATGGTGGAAGCGGTGGCCGAGCGTGGCCGAGCCGCTGGCGATGCCGGCGATCTCGAACGGGACGACCTCTTCGCCGAGCAGCGCGACGATCCCTTGCAGCGGGCGGACCCAGCGCAGGCTTTCGGTGCTGGCGGAGGCGTCGCCCCAGCGCATCGACTTGGGCCAGGGAAAGGCGCGCACGATCGCGGGGATCGCTTCGGCGAGCACGTCGGCGGTCTTGCGGCCGGGCTTGTCGACGACCGCGAACCAAACGCCGTCGCGATCCTCGAGCTGATCCTGGGTCAGCCCGGTCTTGCGCAGGAAGCCTTCGAGCGCTTGCGGTGGGGCGGACGTGCGGGGGCCCTTGGTTTCTTCGGAAACCGAGGCGGTTTCGAGCGGCAAGTCGCGCGCGATCAGCGCGAGGCGGCGCGGGGTGGCGTAGGTGACGAGGTCGCCGGCCGCGATGCCCGCCTTGTCGAGCTCGGCGGCGAACAGGCGCGCAAGATCCTCACGCGCCTTCGCCTGCATGCGCGCGGGGATTTCCTCCGAGCGGAGTTCGAGCAGGAAATCGGTCATTGATCCTCCCCATCGCAGATGGGGAGGGGGACCGCGACGCGAAGCGTCGTGGTGGAGGGGCGGACGCCGCAAGCGATGCGCGTGGGGCGGGGGGGGGGCCCCCCCACCCCCGCGGCCCCCCGCGCCCCCCCCCCCCCCCCCGCCCCGGGGGGGGGTGGGGGGGGCCCCCCCCCCCCCCCCCCCCCCCAGTGCAACACACAAGGCCGGGCGC
>JBQCEK010000144.1:0-5106 GCA_051960335.1 Sphingomonas sp. | reverse complement strand
GCGCAAGCGCCGCTCGCAGCTTGAGATGCCAGCGTCCGCTGGCATGACGATAGGGCGCATCATTCGATCACCTTCGGAACAGCAAAGAACCCGTGTTCGGCCGCAGGCGCGTTGGCCAGCACGGCATCGCGCACATCGCCGTCAGTGACGACATCGTCGCGCAGCCGCAGATGATTGGGAATCACCGCGGTCATCGGCTCGACCGCGCTGGTATCGACCTCGCCCAATTGCTCGATCCAGCCGAGGATATTGCCGAGCTCAGGCGCGAGCCGGGCGGCCTCTTCTTCGGTGATCGCGATCCGGGCGAGGCTCGCGATCCGCTTTACGGTTGTGGTGTCTACGGACATGTTCGCGCGGCTAGCACCGCCCGGAGCGCCAAGGCAATGCCTTACCCGCCCCGCCCGTGCGATTGCATCGCGCGCAACCTTCATGCACGTAAACGCCCTCGCCATTCGCGGGTTTATGCTGCATTGCACAATGGAGGCCGGATTGGCCCGCAAGTTCCTCTATCTGATTGCCGTCCTGATCATGCTCGTCGTCGCCGCCGCCTTCGCCTACCGCCTGTTCGGCGCGCAGCTGATGCGCACCGCGATGGTGCCGAGCGCGCGTTTCGAGGCGGAGCCGCCGGTGGCGGCAAGCGTCTATGCCAAGCGATCGATGTGGCTGGCGCGGCCCGATATCCCGCGCAACCCGGCGCTGTGGACGCCGGCGGGCTATCAGCCCGCGGCGACGCCCGAGGCAGCGGTATTTTTCATCCACCCGACCTCCTACCTCAACCGCGCGCGCTGGAACGCGCCGCTCGACGACAAGGAGGCGAACGATCGCGCCGCGCTGTTCCTGCGCGGCCAGGCGAGCGCCTTCAACGATGTGGGCGCGATCTGGGCGCCGCGATACCGGCAGGCGACGTTCGGCGCGTTCCTGACCGACCAGCGCGAGGCGATGCAGGCGCGCGAGCTGGCTTATGGCGACGTGCTGGCCGCCTTCGACGAGTTCCTGAAGGAAATCGGCCCCGATCGCCCGATCATCCTCGCCGGGCACAGCCAGGGCGCGCTTCATCTGACGCATCTGCTGCACGATCGGATCGCCGGTACGCCGCTGGCGAAGCGAATCGTCGCCGCTTATGTGATCGGCTGGCCGATCTCGAAGACCGCCGATCTGCCCGCGCTCGGCTTGCCCGAATGCACGGCACCTGACCAATCCGGTTGCATCCTTTCGTGGCAGACCTTCGCCGAACCCGCCGATCCGTCACTGATCTTCGACACGTTCGACGGCACGACCGGCTTTACCGGCGCGTCACGCAAGGGAACGGCGGTGGTCTGCACCAATCCGCTGACCGGCACGCCCGATGCGGCAGCGCCAGCCAAGGCGAACATCGGCGCGCTGTTCCCGTCCGCCGATCTGCGCACCGCGACGATCGCCGCCGGCCAGATTTCGGCAAAATGCGAGGGGCGCGGCATTCTGTCGATCGGCAATCCGCCCAATCTCGTTGGTAACTATGTGTTGCCGGGGAATAATTATCATGTCTTCGATTATTCGTTGTTCTGGGCCAACATCCGGTCCGATGCGGCAAGAAGACTGGCGGCGTTCAAGTCGAATCGATTGCCCGAATCGATAAAGGCCAGCAGCGAGGCTGCCGCCAAGTAGGATCGATTTGGCTCGATTTATCTCGCTCCTGAAACGGCGCACCGGCTTTTCTGTTGACCTTGCGAAACCGATCACGAGGTCGGTCGCTCGGGTTTCAGATTACAGGAGAGACATGCTGAACACTTTCCGCAAAACCGCCGCGATCCTGGCCGCCGGCACGCTTGGCGCGACTGGCGCTCTGGCGCAGACCGCGACCACGCCGCAAACGACGCCGCCGGCCACCACCGCGCCAGCGACGCCGGATGCCGGCGCGACCACCGCGACGCCGACCAGCTTCACCGACGCCGACGTCGATCAGTTCGCCACGGCGGTCGTCTCGGTGCAAAAGATTCAGGGCGATGCTTCGGTGGCGGCGACCGACAAGCAGACCAAGATGGCCGCGGCGGTTCAGGCTGCCGGGCTGACGCCGGCCAAGTTCAATGCGATGGCGCAGGCGTCACAATCCGATCCGGCGCTGATGAAGCGGATTCAGACGGCGGCGGCGGCAAAGGCCTCGCCGGGTGCCGCTGCCGGCTCGGCAGGCGGCTCCAACTAAGCGCTGAGCGCACGAAAGGCCGGCCGGGCGCGATCCCGGTCGGCTTTTTTGCGCGTGCGTCCCGCCTGCCGGCTCGATACAGCGCGGGGATGACGATCACCGACGACCGCGCCGTCTTTCGGGAAGCATTGCCGCACGGCGGCCGCCTACTTGGGCTCGATGTCGGCACCAAGACGATCGGTGTGGCGCTGTGCGACGCGGGGTGGAGCTTCGCCAGCCCCGCCGAACTGATCCGCCGCACCAAATTCCAGAAGGACAAGACCGCGCTGGCGGCGATCGTCGCGGCGCAAATGGTGAAGGGCGTGGTGATCGGCCTGCCGCTCAATCTGGATGGCAGCGAGAGCCCGCGCAGCCAATCGAGCCGGGCGTTCGCGCGCAACCTCGCCGATTGGGAGCTTCCGATCCTGCTGTGGGATGAGCGCTGGTCCACCCAGGCCGTCACCCGCACCTTGATCGAGCAGGACGCCAGTCGGGCAAAGCGCGCCGAGCTGGTCGACAAGATGGCCGCTGCATATATCCTGCAAGGCGCGATCGACGCCCTGACCACGGGCTGAAATCGATGAATGCTGCATTGCACCAAATTTTCTGTTGAAGTGATGCGCCGCTCGCTTAAATGCAGCGCATGGAACCGAGCCGTATCGTCCTGGAAGCGATCGCGACGCGCAAATGCCTTGAGGGCGTGTACAACCGCCTGTCGGTCAAGCTGGCGCCGCACATCCTCTACACCCGCCACGGCGAGCTTTATGTCGATGCGGTGACGATCGAGCGCGACGGGCAGCCGCCGCGCGAAGCGAAAATCGGCTCGTTCAAGCTGACCGGCATCAAGGACCCCCGCGTCGGCAGCGATCCGTTCGAGCCGCAAGCGATTTTCGATCCCGCCGCTGAGCGTTACGAGGGCGTCACCCTGTTCGCCGTGTAACGGCCGGTCGATCGACGCGCTTGCGCAAGCGCCGCCGCGCCGCTACGCGACGGCTTTAATGTCAGCATCGGACCACAGCCCCGCCGCCCAGATCCCCGGCGGCGCCGTTTTCCCGCACCGGCACCTGACCGGCATCGGCGGGTTGCAGCCGCACGAGATCATGTTCCTGCTCGATGAAGCGGAGAAATGGGTCGATTGGAACCGGCGCCATGCCAAGAGCCTTCATCCGCTCGAGGGGCTGACGCAGATCAACGCCTTCTTCGAGAATTCGACGCGCACGCTGCTGTCGTTCGAAATCGCGGGCAAGCGCCTGGGCGCCGATGTCGTCAACATGCATGCGGCGCAAAGCTCGGTGAAGAAGGGCGAAACGCTGATCGACACGGCGATGACGCTGAACGCGATGCGCGCTGACGTGATCGTGATCCGCCACATGGCCTCAGGCGCGGTACAACTGATCGCGGACAAGGTCGATTGCCCGGTGCTCAACGCGGGCGATGGTTCGCATGAACATCCGACGCAGGCGCTGCTCGACGCGCTGACGATCCGCCGCCGCCGCGGCAGCGTCGCCGGTCAGCGCGTGGTGATCTGCGGCGATTTGCTCCACAGCCGGGTCGCGCGATCGAACATCCTCGCCCTCACCGCGCTGGCGGCCGAGGTGCGCGTCTGTGCGCCATCGACGCTGATGCCGCCGGCGATCGAGCGAATGGGCGTCACCGCGTTCACCGATTTCGATGCCGCGCTGCAAGGGGCCGACGTGGTGATGATGCTTCGGCTGCAAAACGAGCGGATGAACGGCGGTTTCATTCCATCGACGCGCGAATATCACCTTCGCTACGGCCTCACGCTCGAGCGGCTGGAACGGGCGCGGCCCGACGCGCTGGTGATGCACCCCGGCCCGATGAACCGCGGCGTGGAGATCACCTCCAGCGTCGCGGATCATCCCGAACGATCGGCGATCACCGAACAGGTCGAGATGGGCGTTGCCGTGCGCATGGCGTGCCTGGACGTGTTGACCATGCGCGCGCGCGGCGTGGAGGGATGGGCATGAGCCGCGCCACCGCCTTCCTCAATGCGCAACTGGCGTGTCCTGCCGGCGGTGTCAGCACCGGCGGGCTGCTGGTGCGCGGCGGCACGATCGCCGCAATCGGCGCGATCGACGTGCCGGCGGATGCCGAGACGATCGACTGCCAGGGCAAGCTGCTTGCCCCCGCGATCGTCGATCTAGGCGTGTTCGCGATCGATCTCGATGCTTTCCACGCCGGCGGAATCGTCCGCGTCGGGTTGATGCCCGATCAATCGCCGGTGCTGGACGATCCCGGCATCGTCCAGCGCGCCGCGCTGATCGGCAAGCCGAAGCTATGGATTCACCCGCTCGCGGCGGCCACGCGCGGCCTGGGCGGCGCCGATCTCGCCGAGATGGCAATCAACCGAAGCGCCGGCGCGCGCGCGGTATCGACCGGGCGGCGCTGGATCGCGGACAGCGGCGTGATGCGCAAGGTGCTTGCTTATGCGCGCGATCTCGATCTTGCGGTCATCACGCACGCCGAGGATGGCGGCCTGACCGCTGGGGCGGTCGCCACCGCCGGCGAAACCGCGAGCCGGCTGGGGCTTTCCGCCGCGCCCTCGCTCGCCGAACCGCTGGCGATCGCACGCGATCTGATGCTGGCGGAGGAAACCGGCGCGCGCCTTCACGTTCGCCAGGTGACGACCGCCGCCGGGCTGGACCTCGTCCGGGCAGCGAAGCGCCGTGGCGTGCGCGTCACCTGCGGAATCACGCCGGCGCATCTGTTGCTGAGCGACATCGCGATGACCGATTTCCGCACCTTCGCGAATCTCTCGCCGCCGCTGCGCAGCGAGGACGATCGCAAGGCAGCGCGCACGGCAATCGCCGACGGCACGATCGACGTGCTATGTTCGGGCCACGATCCGCGTGGTCCGGAGGAAAAGCGCCTGCCGTTCGCCGATTCAGCGCCGGGCGCTGCCGATGCCGAGCTGTTGCTGCCGCTGG
>JBQCEK010000143.1:0-10400 GCA_051960335.1 Sphingomonas sp. | reverse complement strand
CGTCGGGCTGGTTGTTCTGGTCATAGGCCTGTTTGGCGTCGTCGAGCATGCCGCCCGAGATGATCGTGGTGCGGTGGACCGCGATCTTCTGCTGCGGGTTGTCCGCCATCGGCAGGATTTCGTCACCGACCGGCGCGATGCCGCGCGCGATCGAATTGGGGTCGGCATTGACGTCGACCATCTTGAATTCGAGCTTGGCGGTCTTGCCGAGCAGATCTTTCAGCGCCTGCGGGTTCTGCAGA
The DNA here is from genome assembly GCA_051960335.1 of Sphingomonas sp. Lineage (GTDB taxonomy): Bacteria > Pseudomonadota > Alphaproteobacteria > Sphingomonadales > Sphingomonadaceae > Sphingomonas. Next base: position 10,158 of record JBQCEK010000143.1, on the reverse strand, counting down.
CCCGGCACCTGAACGACGATGCGATCGTCGCCTTCCTGGACGATCGTCGGCTCCTTGGTGCCGAGCGCGTCGATCCGGCGGCGGACGACCTCGGTCGCGACTTCCATCGCGCTGGCGATCGCCGCCTTGATGCCGGCGTCCGTCTGGGTGAGCACGAAGCGATTCGAATCGACGACCGAAATGTCCCATTCGCGCTGGCCCGTCATGCCCGCGCCGCTGCCGGTGATCGCCAGCAGCCGTTCGCGCACGGCATCGACCTGGGAAACGTCGCGCACCATGAAGGTCAGCTGGCCACCGCGAATCGAAATGTCGCCGATGTCGATGCGCGGCGTGCCGGTGCGCATTTCCTGCTGCACTTGATCGCGCATCTGCGTCAGCCGCGAGGTGGCGAGGTCCTTGGTGTCCGCCTCAAGCAGCAGATAGCTGCCGCCGGCGAGATCGAGCCCCAGGTTCACGCGCGGATGCGGAACGGGCCATTTGGCGGTCATCGATTCGGGAAAGAAGCTCGGAATCGCCAATGCCATCAGCACGGCGAGCAGGCCGATGATCGACGTGACCTTCCAGCGGGGGAAATCGAGCATGGCTCAGTCGTTCGCCGGCTTGCCGCCAAGCGGGGTGATCCCCGCCAGCGTCGATTTGACCACCTTGACGCGCACGCCCTGGGCGATCTCCACCTCGACCACATCGTCGGAAACCTTGGTCACCTTGCCGACGATGCCGCCCGCAGTGGTGACGTCGTCGCCCTTCTTGACCGCCTGGATCGCCGCCTGCTGCTCCTTCATCCGCTTGGTCTGCGGACGAATCATCAGGAACCAGAAGGCGATGAAGATCAGGATCAGCGGCGCGAAGCTGATGATCGTTCCGATGAGACCGCCATTGGCAGCGGTGGCGCCGGCGGCTTGGGCATAGGCTGGGGTTGCGAACATGGCGTCCTGAAAAAAGGCATGGTCAGCACGGCAAGGCGCCGCGCTCTCGTCAAGCGCCGCGCGCTATCACCTCAACCCGCCATGCGCAACATTCGGCTCGTCGCGCGCGCCTCGTGGCTTGCATCGCGCCGGCGTGGAGGATAGAGGCCGCCGCTCGGTCGGGGCGTAGCGCAGCCTGGTAGCGCATCACACTGGGGGTGTGGGGGTCGCTGGTTCGAATCCAGTCGCCCCGACCAATTTGATCGGCGCCGTCGAACGGGGCGGCGCCGACCCAATCCCCGATCAGCCGAGCGCTGCGTCGAACAGCGCGAACAGCGCGCGCCAGTGGCGCTCCGCCGCTTCCTCGTTGTAAACGGGCACGTCCTTCATCGTCCAGCCGTGCAGCGCGCCGGGATAGATCACGCATTCGTGATCGACGCCAGCCTCGGTGAGCGCCGCATCGAGCCGTTCGGCCATTTCGGGCGGATAATGCGCATCCTGATCGGCGCCGGCGACATAGACGCGCGCCTTGATTTCGGGCGCCCGGCGATGCGGGCTGGTCTCGGCATCGGTCGCGAGGTTGCCGCCGTGGAAGCTGGCGGCGGCGGCGACCCGGTCCGGAAACGCCGCGGCGACATGAAGCGCCAGGCCACCGCCCATGCAATAACCGACCACGCCGATCGCCGTGCCGGCAACGTCGTCACGCGATTCGAGATAGGCGAGCAGCGCCTTCGTATCCGATGTCGCGCGCGCGGCGTCGGTCGAGCTCATCATCGGGCCGAGCACCTTGCGGACATCGGGATTGGCGAAGACGTCCTTGGGCACCAGCGGCGCATAGGGCCCGAAACGATAGAACAGATCGGGCAGCAGCACGACGAAGCCGTGATCGGCCAGCCGCTGGCCCATGTCGAGCAAGGTCGGGCGAATCGCCAGCGCGTCCATATAGATGATCGCCGCCGGCCACGGCCCCTCGCCAGCCGGGGTGAAGACGTGCGTGGGGCATTCGCCGTCCTGGGTGGCGATGGTGACGGTCTGGTGAGGCATGGGGCGGCTCCTTGCGATCATCGGGATGCGGGCCCTGTGGCAATTGCGCGACGCCGCGTCCAGCCGCAGGACCGAAACGATCGGCAAAGCTCAAAGGCTGGCGATCAATTCTCCCAGCGTCGGCTTCAGCCGCCGTAATTCGGCACGGTGTGCGTCTGCGAGCCGCGCCAACATGTCGCGCGCATGCGGGGTCGCGATCACGCGGACCTGCCGGCGGTCCGCTGCGCCGCGCATCCGGGCGACCAGCCCGGCCTCGGCCAGCCGATCGATCAGCCCGGTCATGCTGTGCGGCTTGAGGAGCATCTGCTCGGCAAGCTCCCCCACCAGCATGCCCTCTTCGGGGCCCGCGCGGATCGCCAGCAGCGTCTGATAATGCTGCGGGGTGAGCCCGGCGGCGCGGGCCGCGTCTTCGCTGAACCGCAGGAACAGGCGCAGCTCCCGGCGAAAGCGCGCCAAGCGACGGTAATCCTCATCACGCATGTCCTGATCGTCCATCGATTCACCCATAACAGCTTGCATAAGTCGTATTACGATATAATTGGTCGCGACCCGAACGACAGGACAGCTTTTGATGGCGCATGCCAACCCCCGATCGCTGCCGCGCGCCGCCGCCGCGCCGCGGCTTGCCGATCACAGCGCCGACGCGCGGATGCTGATGCTGGCGGCGATGGCGACCATCATCGGCGCAGGCGGCGTCGTCGCGGCATGGGTGCTGCTCCGCCTGATCGCGATCGTGACCAATCTCGCCTGGTTCGGCCGCCTGTCGTCGGCGCCGTCCGCCATTGCCGCCGCCGGCGCCGGGATCGTTCTGACGCTGGCCGTACCGATGGCCGGCAGCGTGATCGTCGGGCTGATCGCGCGATTCGGATCGGACAAGATCCGCGGGCACGGCATTCCCGAAGCGATCGAGGCCATCCTGTACGGCGAAAGCCGCCTGTCCTGGCGCGTGGCGCTGCTCAAGCCGATTTCCTCCGCGATCGCGATCGGCAGCGGCGGCCCGTTCGGCGCGGAAGGGCCGATCATCATGACCGGCGGCGCGATCGGATCGCTGTTCGCGCAGCGTTTCCGGCTGAGCGCGGCGGAGCGCAAGACGCTGCTCGTCGCCGGCGCGTCCGCGGGGATGACCGGGATCTTCGGCACGCCCGTCGCGGCGATCCTGCTGGCGATCGAAGTGTTGCTGTTCGAATGGAAGCCGCGAAGCTTCGTGCCGGTGGTGGTCGCGGCGCTGTCTGCCTTGGCATGGCGACCGCTACTGATCGGATCCGGCCCCTTATTTCCGTTCGACGCCGCCTTGCCTGGCGGCGGCGCGGCGCTCGCCGGCGCAGCGGCGCTGGGCTGCGTCGGCGGCGGCCTGGCGGCGCTGCTGTCGACAGCGCTGTACCGAATCGAAGACGGCTTTCACCGGCTGCCCGTCCAGTGGATGTGGTGGCCCGCGATCGGCGCGACGATCGTCGGGATCGGCGGCTGGATCGATCCGCGCGTGCTCGGCGCCGGCTATGCCAGCATACAGGATCTGCTGAACGGCGCGCTGATGGTGAAGGCCATGGCGCTGCTGCTGGTGACCAAGGGCGGGGTGTGGCTGATCGCGCTCGGCTCCGGCACGTCGGGCGGGATCCTCGCGCCGCTGCTGATCCTCGGCGGAGCGCTGGGCGGGATCGCCGGCCACTGGCTGCCCGGCGGTCCCGGGCCCTGGGCCTTGCTGGGCATGGCGGCGGTGATGAGCGCGGCGATGCGCGCGCCACTGACCGCGGCGATCTTCGCCGTCGAGCTGACCGGGCACTGGCCCGCCCTGCCGGCGACGGTCACGGCGTCGGTTTCGGCCTATGCGCTGGCGGTGCTGGTGCTGAAGCGATCGATCCTTACCGAAAAGATCGCGCGGCGCGGACGGCACGTGATGCAGGAATATCGAGTCGATCCGCTCGCGCTCGCGCAGGCGCGCCAGATCATGACCGCCGATCCCGCGACGCTGCCCGCGACGATGCCGATCCCCGAGGCGATCGCCTTCTTCGAAACCGCCCGGCACCGAAGCTATCCGGTGATCGATGACAACGGCCGGCCAATCGCCATCGTCTCGCGCGCGGATGCGCTCCTGTGGCGACAGGACCTTGCCGCCCCGGATGTCACACTGGGCGAGCGAACATCGGATGGATCGCTGCCGATCGTCGAACCGGCCACCCCGGCGACCGACATCGCCAACCTGATGATCGCCGAAGGGATCGGCCGCGTCTGCGTGATCGACCCCGCGGACGGTCGCCTGATCGGCCTGATCGCGCGCCGCAACCTGCTGGGCGCGCGGGCGACGAGCCTCGACGACGAACGGCGCGGCTGAGCGCTCGCAACAGTGACAACGGGCACGGCTGACGGCGGGCGCGATCGGCGCTAGGCGTGACAAAACCTGAACAGGGAAGCGCGATGATCGACGGCATCTTTTCGGAAAGACGGGCGATCGCGGCATTCCTGCTTGGCTGCGCCGGCGTTACGGCGGGCGTGATCCTTCACCTGCCGATGTTCATCGCCAGCGCGCCGATGCACTATCGCCTGGCGGGCATGCCGATGGACACGGGCATGCTGTTCGGCATGGCGGCGATCATCGGTGGCGTGATCGTCGCATCCTATGGCCTGCTGCCGGTGAAGCTGAACGCCGGATCGCCATCGGCCGCCGCGAGCATCACCGTCGCCGCGCCGGAAGACGCCGCGCTCGGGCCGGCGCACTGGCGACTGATGGTCGTCCTCGTCGTCGCCTTGACGATCGACGTGATGAAGCCGGCGACGCTGGGCTTCACCATGACCGGCATGGAAGGCGAATATGGCGTATCGGCCGCACACGCGGCGCTGGTCCCGTTTTCCGCCATCGCCGGCACCGTCACCGGATCGGTGGTGTGGGGCGCGATCGCCGATCTCTACGGCCGCAAGGCATCGATCCTGCTGTCGGCGGTGATGTTCGTCGGCACATCGATCTGCGGCGCGATGCCATCGCTCGAATGGAACATCTTCATGTGTTTCCTGATGGGCCTGGCTGCGGGCGGCATGCTGCCAGTGACCTACGCTCTGCTCGCCGAAACGATGCCCGTGCGCCATCGTGGCTGGGCGCTGGTGCTGGTCGGCGGCCTGGGCGCCGTCGCGGGCTATGTCGCGGCGAGCGGCGCATCGGCGCTGCTGCAGCCGATCTTCGGCTGGCGGATCCTGTGGCTGCTCAATTTGCCGACCGGCCTGCTGCTGGTGGCGCTGGGCGCGCTCTTTCCCGAATCGCCCGCCTATCTCATCGCGCGCGGGCGGCGGCGCGAAGCGCAGCGGATCATGCAGGCGTTCGGCGCCCACGCCGAAGTGAAACGAGCGGCCCCCGCCGCCCCCTCCCACCAGCAGGGCGTGCCCAAATCGATGACCGGCAAGCTGATCGCGCTCAGCCTCACCGCGCTCGCCTGGGGATTGATCAACTTCGGGCTGATCCTGTGGCTTCCGGCCGATCTCGTCGCGCGCGGCTACAGCGTGGAGATCGCCAGCGCGCTGCTCGCGAAATCGGCGCTCATCGCGCTGCCGATGGTGTTCGTCGCGGCGTTTCTCTACAGCCGGTGGAGCACCAAGCGCACGCTCGTCGCGATGATCGTGCTGACGATGGTCGGGCTCGCCGGCATCCTGTGGCTCGCCTGGATCGGCGGCAGTCCGGTGCTGCCGGTGGCGCTGCTGATCCTCGGCATCAACGGCGTGATCGCGACCCTGCTGCCTTATACCGCGGAGAGCTTTCCGCTGCGCGTGCGGGGGCGCGCGACCGGCTGGGTCGCGGCGTGCAGCAAGGGCGGCGGGCTGGTGGCGCAATTGCTGGGCGTTCTGGCGCTCGAACCGGAACTCGCCGACGCGGCGTTGCTGATGCTCGCGCCGCTCGCGGTCGCGCTGGTGCTGGTGATCCGGTTCGGACGCGAAACCCGCGGGCGTGATCTGCGCAGCTTGGACCTGTCGACAGCCGCGAGCCCCTGAGACTGCCGCTCAATCGACCCAATCGAGCCCGATGTCGCGATAGACCTGGCGATCCTCGTCCCACCCCTGCTTCACCTTGACGTGCAGATAGAGGTGAACCGGCCGATCCATCAACGCGGCGAGCTCGGCCCGAGCGCGGGCGCCGATTTCCCTGATCCGCGCGCCCCCCTTGCCGAGCACGATCGCGCGCTGGGTGGGACGATCGACCAGGATCTGCTGATGGATTTCGACCGATCCGTCGCCCCGCTCCTTATACGCCTCGGTCTCGACCGCGCTGGCATAAGGCAGCTCGGCGTGAAGCTGGAGGTAGAGCTGCTCGCGCGTCACTTCGGCGGCCAGACTGCGCTCGGTCGCGTCGGAAACCTGATCCTCGGGGAAATGCCACGGCCCCGCCGGCATCGCAGCGGCAAGCGCGTTCTTGAGATCGGGCACGCCATCACCCGTGGCCGCGCTGACGAAGAAGGTCTCGTCGAACGGCAGGATTTCATTGAGCCGTTCGGCATGGGTGAGCAGGCGCGGCTTATCCGCGATATCGACCTTGTTGAGGATCAGATATTTGCGCTCACGGCGATGCTTGAGCGTTTCCAGGATCACCGTGACCTTGGGGCCGATGCCGCCCTTGCCGTCAACTACCAGCGCGATCAGATCGGCGCCTTCCGCACCGCCCCAGGCGGCCGCGACCATCGCGCGATCGAGCCGACGCCTGGGCTCGAAGATGCCCGGCGTATCGACCAGCAGGATCTGCGCCTCGCCCTCGATCGCGACGCCCATCAACCGGGTGCGCGTGGTCTGCGCCTTGGGGCTGACGATCGCCACCTTCTGCCCGACGAGCGCGTTGGTGAGGGTCGATTTGCCCGCATTGGGCGCGCCGACGACGGCGACGAGGCCGCAGCGCTCGCTCATGCCAGTTGCTCCAATAATGCCTTGGCGGCTTCGGTTTCCGCTTCCTGCTTGCTGGCCCCCGTAGCGCTGGCTTCGGCAAGTTTGCCGATGCTGACCTTGACGGTGAAGCGCGGCGCGTGGTGCGGGCCGGCGCGCTCGACCACTTCGTACGCGGGCGGCTTGCGATTGTGCGCGGCGGCCCATTCCTGAAGCGCGGATTTCGGATGCTGCGGCGCCTTCGCATCGCTGCGCACCCGATCGCCCCAGGCGCGGCGGATGAAGGCGCGCGCCGGATCGAGCCCGCCATCGAGATAGAGCGCGCCGATCAGCGCCTCCATCACGTCGCCCAGCACATTGTCGCTATCGGCGGCGCCATCGTCGCGCGCCTGCTTGCCGAGACGCAGATGAGCCCGCACGCCGCATTCGCGCGCGATCTGGGCGCACACCGCCCCCGTGACGAGCGCGTTCAGCCGGCGCGACAACGCGCCTTCGGGTTCGCCGGGAAACAGCTCGTACAGCCATTCCGCGATACTGAGCCCGAGCACCCGATCGCCCAGGAATTCAAGCCGCTCGTAATTGTCGCTCGCCTGGCTGCCATGCGTCAGCGCGCGTTCGAAGCGCGCAAGATCGATCGGCGCTCGGACGAAGGTCGCCTCGATCCATTCGGTGATCGGCACCGTCAATAGCCGTGCCCGATGCGGTTCCAGCGCGCGGCGGTGAACGAGGTGCACGGCTTGATCCACTGTGCCGATCCATCGGTCGACCAGAAGCTGACGAGCGCCCTGCCCTCCAGATTATCGATCGGCACCATGCCGATGCCTTCGCCTTCCACCTGGGGGAAGCGGCTATCCTCGCTGTCGTCGCGATTGTCGCCCATCATGAACACATGGCCCGCGGGAACGGTATAGACTTCGGTCTCGTCGGCGGGGGGATTTTCACCCCAATCGAGCACATCATAGCTCTTGCCGCCCGGCAGCGTCTCACGGAAGCGCGGATAGCGGCATACCGGCTTGCCCGCGCCGTCGATCGCGGCGAACGACGGCTGGCATTGGTCGTTCGGAGTAACGGGAATGACGAAATCGGGCTGCTTCACCTTGGGGATCGGCTTGCCGTTCAGGATCAGCTGGCCGTGGCGCATCTGGATCGTATCGCCGGGCAGGCCGATCACGCGCTTGATATAATCCTCGCGGTTGGCCGGCGGCGCCTTGAACACCACCACGTCGCCGCGGTTCGGCAAATGGCTGAAGATCCGGCCCGGAATCAATGGCAGGTTGAACGGCAGGCTGTAGCGCGAATAGCCGTAATTCCATTTCGAAACGAACAGATAGTCGCCGACCATCAATCGCGGCAGCATCGATTCGGAGGGGATGCTGAACGGCGAGAACAGGAAGCTGCGGAACAACGCGACGAAAATCACCAGCTTGATGAGGAAGATCAGCGTATCGGCGAGCTCGGAACGCTGACGGACAGGCTTGATCTTGTCGCGGCGAATGTCGGTTCTGGCCATGCACAGGCTTTGCGGCGGCCCGCACGGGCCGTCAAGCATGCCCTTTCGGCCCGGCGATCGGAGAGCGGGACATCAGCGTAAGGACGCATCACTGGCAACGGTCGGGACGCAGCCGCTGCGCCGTCGCCCGGAGAGGCCCGCCGGACGATCACGACCATTGCCAGTAAGGGGTCCTGACCCTAGCTGGGGCACAGTTCGTTTTCGATCCCGAAGGAGCCCTGCCATGCCGAACCCCGATTGGAGCGCGATCAGCGCGCTCGATCCGCCGCATCTCGAACAATTGTTCGCGGACGACAAGGATCGCCTCGGCAGGTTCAGCCTCGACGTCGCGGGCATCCATTTCGATTGGTCGAAGACGCATCTCACGCGCGAGGCGGTGAGCGCGTTCGAGGCGCTGGCCAAGGCGCAGGACCTTGCCGGCAAGCGCGAGGCGATGTTCGCCGGCCGCCACGTCAACGTCACCGAGGATCGCGCTGCCGAGCACACCGCCGAACGCGGCGAGGGCGCCGAGGAATCGGTCGCCAAGGCGGGCGCGCTCCACGCCCGGATGCGCGCGCTGATCGATGCGATCGAGGGCGGCGCGCTAGGCGAGGTGCGGCACATCCTGCACACCGGCATCGGCGGATCGGCGCTTGGCCCGCATCTGCTGGTCGATGCGCTCGGCCGTGACGAGAGCCGGTACGACGTCGCGATCGTCTCCAACGTCGATGGCGTTGCGATGGAAGATGCGTTCAAACGATTCGACCCCGCGACCACCCTGTTGGTGATCGCCTCGAAAACCTTCACCACCACCGAAACCATGCTCAACGCGGCGAGCGCGCTGCAATGGATGACCGAGGCCGGCGTCGAGGACCCCTACGGCAAGGTGATCGCGCTCACCGCCGATCCCGACAAGGCGATCGAATGGGGCGTCGATGAAACGCGCGTGCTGCCGTTTTCCGAAAGCGTCGGCGGGCGCTATTCCTTGTGGTCGTCGATCGGCTTCCCCGCCGCGCTGGCGCTCGGCTGGGACGCGTTCCAGGACATGCTCGACGGCGCTGCCGAGATGGACCGCCATTTCCGCCTTTCGGCGCTGCACGAGAACGCGCCCGCCATCGCCGCGTTCGCCGATCTGTTCTACACCCAGAACAAGCATGCCGAGACGCGTGCGCCCTTCGCCTATGACGAGCGGCTGCGGCTATTGCCGTCCTATCTCCAGCAGCTCGAGATGGAATCGAACGGCAAGGGCGTGACGGTGGACGGCAAGCCCGTCGATCGCCCAACGGCGGCGATCACCTGGGGCGGCGGCGGCACCGACGCGCAGCACGCGGGGTTCCAGCTGCTTCATCAGGGCACGCACCTGGTTCCGGTCGAGTTCATCGGCGTGATCGAAGCGGGCGACACGCTGGCCGAGGATCACCACCGCCAGTTGTTGATGAACATGTTCGCGCAAGGCGCGGCGCTGATGAAAGGCCGCGCCAACGAAGAGGATCCGGCGCGCAGCTATCCCGGCAATCGGCCGAGCTCGACCTTGCTGCTCGACGTGCTCGATCCGCGCACGCTCGGCGCGCTGATCGCCTTTTACGAACACCGCGTGTTCGTGAACGCTGTGCTGCTGGACATCAATCCTTTCGATCAGTTCGGCGTCGAACTCGGCAAGGAAATGGCCAAGGCGGCAGACAAGGGCGGCCAACAATTCGACGCTTCGACCGACGACCTGATCAGCCGGGCGTTTTCATGAGTCGCAGGCGTTGGCAGAATACGGCCTTGATTCTGGGGCTAGCCCTGGCGGCGGCCGCGCCGACTCCGCTGAGCGCGAGGCCGGCATCGACCACGGCCACGTCCATTCCGTTCGATGTTCAACACGAT
>JBQCEK010000142.1:0-7832 GCA_051960335.1 Sphingomonas sp. | reverse complement strand
AGTTCCAGATGTCGATGCGATCCTGCTCGGCTTGCGGCGTCCAGACAATCCGCACGCTTATTGCGCGGATCGATTGCGCCGCGCCGCAAAATCGGCCTCGACGTCATCGTTGGAGCGGCCATGCCCGCTACGCGCGGCGGTGCGGGCGGTGTCCACCTTGGCCTGAAGGAACGTTTCATAGTCGCGCGTTTCACGCTGGCGATTGATGAACTCACGCATCAATTCGCGCACGACCTGAGAGGCCGGCCGGTGAACCGCATTCGCCTCGGCCATGAAGTCGTCCCGCAACTTAGGTTCCAGCTTCATGGTGAAAACCGCTTCCTTCGACATCATGAGCTCCTGAAGTATAAACATTGTATATATGTCGTCAGTCGGCTCCACGTGCAACCGGGCCATCGATCTGTTTCTCGACCCCGTCTGCGCCGCGAAGGAAAGCCACAGCGTGGATCGGCCGCCCGCGCGCTGCTAAGGCGCGGGTGTGACACGTCCGCCCGAACCTGCTCCGTTGCCCGAATATCATGGGCTGGATCGCGCTCGTTTCGAGGCGGAGGTCGTGGCTGCCGGGCGGCCGGCGGTGCTGCGCGGGTTGGTGCGCGATTGGCCGATCGTCGCCGCCGCGCGGCGATCGGATACGGCGCTTGCTGATTGGCTGCGCGCGCGGGCGACCGATCAGGCCGGCGAATTGTGGGTCGGCGCGCCGGCGATCGCCGGCCGGTTCGACTTCAACGAAACGATCGACGGTTACAACCACGACCGCAAGCTGGCGACGATCGCCCAGCTCATCGATCTGCTGCTGCGTCAGCGCGACGATGCGGCGCCCTTTGGCCTTTATGCCGGCGCGCTGCCGCTCGCGCGGCATATGCCGGATTTCCTGAACGACAATCCCATGCCGCTGCTCGATCCGTCGCGCGAGATGCTCGTATCGCTATGGCTCGGCAATCGCACCAAGACGGCGGCGCATTGGGATTTGCCGCAGAACCTTGCCTGCGTCGTCGCCGGGCGGCGGCGCTTCACCTTGTTCCCGACGGATCAGCTGGCCAACCTCTATGTCGGGCCGCTCGATTTCACGCTCGCCGGACAGCCTTCGAGCCTGGTCGATGTCGATGACCCCGATCTGGCGCGCTTCCCGCGCTTTGCCGAGGCGCTGGCCGCCGCCGAAACCGCCGAGCTCGGCCCCGGCGACGCGCTCTATATCCCCAGCCTGTGGTGGCATGCCGTGCGCGGGCTCGATCCCGTCGGCGCGATGGTCAATTTCTGGTGGCGTGACGGCCCCGGCTTCACCACCACGCCGATGCTCGCGCTGCTCCATGCGGTGATGGCGATGCAGCCGTTGCCCGATCGCGAGCGCGACGCGTGGAAGACGCTGTTCGATCATTACGCCTTTGCGGCCAATGGCGATCCTGCCGCGCACTTGCCGAGCGATGCGCGCGGGGTGATGGGCGCACCAGACGAAGCCGTCACCGCGCGCACTCGCGCCAGGATCGCCCGCGCGCTGGCGAGCTGAGCGGCGGTTTCGCGTTTCCCTTTCGTTCCGCGTCGCTTATGGTGCCGGCGATGACGCTCGTCCTGCCCTATCCCGCGCTCCATGCCAGCCATGCCGGCATCTGGATCGCGACGGCTGAGGAAACCCGGCAAGTGGGCCGCGGCCAGGCGATGCGGATGGCGGCGGACACGCCGATGATCGTCATGAACGCGGCCGTGATCGGGCAGCGGCTCGGCTATGCCGATCTCTCGGGGCTCGATCTGCTCGAGCTGTTCGCTTTCCTTCATCCCGCGCGTTTCATGGTGCCGACGCCGAAGGGCCTCGCGCGCGCCGCCGGGATCGCGCCGCCGGCCAGCGATGCCGAGGTCGCGCCGTTCCTGCGCAACGCGGCGGCGGCCCTGCTGGCCGTCACCGATGGCGACTGGCCCGAGCGTGAGGGCGCGTGGACCGCGGCGCAATCGCTGTTCCGGCTGCGCTGGCCGTGGGCGCCGGTGCTCGCCGATCGGCTGAAGAAGCCCGAACAGAATGAGCGCTGGCTGTTTTCGAAGCTGCCCGAATGGTCCGAAGCCGCGCCGCGCCCGGCGCCGCGCACGGTGACGCTCGATCCCGCCGATACGCAGGCGCGGCTCGCGGCGCTGACGGGCAGCGCGGCCGAACAGCGCGCCGGCCAGCGTGCCTTTGCCGAGGCCGCGACTCAGGCGTTCGCGCCACGCATGATGCGCGATTCGCCCAATCTGGTGCTGGCCGAGGCGGGGACGGGGATCGGCAAGACGCTGGGCTATCTCGCGCCCGCGTCGCTTTGGGCCGAACAGGCCGGGGGCGCGGTGTGGGTATCGACCTATACCAAGGCGTTGCAGCGCCAGCTCGGCCATGAAAGCGCGCGCGTCTATCCGCTAGAAGCGGTGCGGCGCGCAAAGGTCGTCACGCGCAAGGGCCGCGAGAATTACCTGTGCCTGCTCAATCTGGAAGACGCGTTGCAGGGCGGGTTCGCCGGCCGCGCGGCGGTGCTGGCGCAGCTCGTTGCGCGCTGGGCGGCGTATAGCGCGGACGGCGACATGGTCGGCGGCGATCTGCCCGGCTGGCTGACCACGCTGTTCCGCCGCGCCGGGGCGACCGCGCTCACCGATCGGCGCGGCGAATGCGTCTATGCCGGCTGCCCGCATTACCGGAAGTGCTTCATCGAGCGCGCCGCCCGCGCCTCCGCCGAGGCGGACATCGTCATCGCCAATCACGCGCTCGTCATGGTCATCGCCGCGCGCGGGCGTGAGATGGCGACGCGGCCGACGCGCTATGTGTTCGATGAGGGGCATCACCTGTTCGACGCCGCCGATGCGATGTTCTCCACCGCGCTGACGGGGGCGGAGGCGATCGAGATCCGCCGCTGGGTGGTTGGCCCCGAAGCCAAGGCGCGCGGGCGGCGGCGCGGGCTCGCCGCGCGGTTGTCCGACGTCGCGAGCTATGACGAGCAGGGCGGGCTGGCCATCCAGGCGGCGGGGGATGCGGCGCGCGCGCTGCCCGCCGACGGCTGGCTCCAGCGGTTGGCGGAAGGCGAGCCCTTCGGCCCGATCGAGGCGCTGCTCGCCGCCGTGCGCGGGCTGGTCTATGCGCGCGATGACGGCAAGAGCGACGGCGGCTACGGCATGGAGACCGAACTGGCCGAGCCCGATCCGGCGCTGATCGATGCCGCCGCCGGCGCGGCGCATGCGCTCGACGCGCTGTATCGCCCGCTGGTGACGCTCGGCCGCCGCCTCGAAGCAGTCCTCGCCGAAACGCCCGACTGGATGGACGGCCCGGCGCGCGCGCGGATCGAAGGCGCGGTCGCCTCGCTCGGCTGGCGTGCCGAAACGGTGGCGGCGTGGCTGGCGCTGCTCGCGCGGGTCGGCGGGCCGGCCGATCCCGATTTGGTCGACTGGCTGGCGGTCGATCGTATCGAGGCGCGCGATTACGACGTCGGGCTGCATCGCCACTGGCTCGATCCGACGCGGCCGTTCGCCGAAACCGTGCTCAAATCGGCGCACGGCGCGCTCGTCACCTCGGCGACGCTGCGCGCCGGCGGCGACTGGAGCGTCGCCGATGCGCGATCGGGCGCGCCGCACCTTGCCCATCCGGCGCAGCATTTCGAAGCGCCGAGCCCGTTCGATTACGCCGCACATGCCGAGGTGCTGATCGTCACCGACGTCAAGCGCGGCGATACCGCCAGCCTCGCCAATGCTTACGGCCGGCTGATCGTCGCGGCGGGGGGCGGCACGCTGGGGCTGTTCACCGCGATCCGGCGGCTGCGCAGCGTGCACAGCGGCATCGCCGATCGGCTGGCGCGCGAAGGGCTGCCGCTCCACGCGCAGCATGTCGATCCGATCGACACCGGCACGCTGGTCGATATCTTCCGCGACGATCCCCACGCCTCGCTGCTCGGCACCGATGCACTGCGCGACGGGGTGGACGTGCCGGGCCATTCGCTGCGGCTGGTGGTGATGGAAGGCGTGCCGTGGTCGAAGCCGAGCGTGCTTCACGCCGCGCGGCGCATGGCGGAAGGGGGATCGGCCTATGAGGATCGGCTGGTTCGCGCCCGCCTCGCCCAGGCGTTCGGCCGGCTGATCCGCCGCGCCGACGATCGCGGCGCCTTCGTGCTGCTGTCGGCGGCCATGCCCTCGCGGCTGCTCACCGCCTTCCCGCCGGGGGTGACGATCGCGCGCGTCACGCTCGACGAAGCGGTGGCGCGCATCCAATCGCGTCTTTCATCCGTAGCATCCTTGGGGCAAGAGACACACGAGGACGCCTGACGGAGAGCCGCCACCGATGAAAACCTTGACGCTGCTGAGGCACGCCAAGTCGGGCTGGGACGATCCCGTGCAGCGCGATTTCGATCGCCCATTGAACGCCAAGGGCGCGCGCGCCGCGGCGCTGATCGGCCAGCATCTGCGTGCGCTGGGTCTGTCGTTCGATCATGTCGTCGCCTCGCCGGCGCAGCGCGTGATCGAAACGGTGGCGCAGCTCGGCAGCGGCTATGGTCGCGAACTCGATCCCGAATGGGACCGCCGGCTGTATCTCGCCTCAAGCACGATGCTGCTCGATCTGATCCACGCCCTACCCGCGGATGCGGAGCGCGTGCTGATGATCGGTCATAATCCGGGGCTGGAGGAACTGGTGGTGCTGCTGGTGCGCGATGGCGATCTGCGCCGCGAAGCCGCGATCAAATATCCCACCGCGACGGTCGCCGAGTTGCAGATCGAAAGCGCCTGGTCGGGCGTGCTGCCCGGCACGGCGACGCTCACGCGGTTCATCCGCCCCCGCGACCTCGATCCCGCGCTCGGCCCGGACGCATAGGCGACGGGCGTGGCTTGGTGAGGTGCTAAGGCGCCTTGCGGCGGGGGCGGGCTTCGGCGAGCAGCAGCGCGAAGCGGTCGCCGGGGTCGGTCCATTCGGCGATCGGCGTCCATTCGCCCGCCAGCAGCAGCATCCGCGCGTCGCGGGGGCCGTATTTGTGGCTGTTTTCGGTGTGGATCGTCTCGCCCGCAGCCATCGCGAAGCGCCGGCCGTCGATCGTGAACGCCACGTCGCGCGTCGCCTCCAGGTGCATTTCGATCCGGCTCAACGTTTCGTCCCAGATCGCGCGGTGGCGAAAGGCGCCCACGGGGATCGTGCCGTCCAGCTCGCGGTTGATCCGTTCGAGCAGGTTGAGATTGAACGTCGCCGTCACGCCGGCGGCATCGTCATAGGCGGGCACAAGCACGTCCTCGCCCTTCACGCGGTCCATGCCGATCAGCAGCATCGCTTCGTCGCCCAGCGATTCGCGCATCGCCCGCAACAGATCGACCGAGGTGCGCGGCACCAGATTGCCGATCGTCGATCCGGGAAAGAAGCCGAGCTTGGGCAGATCGCGGATCGCGTCGGGCAGGTCGATCGGCTCCATGAAATCGGCCTCGACCGGTAGGACCTGGAGCCCGGGAAACGCCTGCGCCAGCCCGGCGGCCGACGCGCGCAGGAAATCCCCGGAAATATCGATCGGCACATAGGCTGCGGGATCGATCGCGCGCAGCAGCAGCGGCGTCTTGGCCGACGATCCCGATCCGAATTCGACCACCGCCCGGCCCGGGCCGACGCGCGCGGCGATCGCCGGGCCACAATCGGTGAGGATGCCGGTTTCGGTGCGGGTGGGATAATATTCGGGGAGGTCGGTAATCGCCTCGAACAGCTCCGATCCGCGTTGATCGTAAAGCCACCGTGCGGGGATCGCGCGCTGTTTTGCCGAGAATCCGTTCAGCACGTCGGCGCGGAAATGCGGATCGGCAAGGCTGGCCTCGCCGTCTTCGGCTTCGTGCTTGAGCATCAAAATCTCCGTTCGCGGCGCGGGCGCCGCTTCATCAAATGTCTTTGGCCAGGCGGACGCCGGTGAATTGCCAGCGCTGGTGGGGATAGAAGAAGTTGCGATAGCTGGCGCGCGCATGCCCGCGCGGCGTGGCGCACGATCCGCCCTGCAGCACGACCTGCCCGCTCATGAAGTGGCCTTTTTTTGCGCCGACCGCGCCCTCGGCCGGGCGGAAGCCGGGATAGGGACGATAAGCGCTGCCGGTCCATTCCCATACATCGCCGAAGAACGCGGGCCCGGCGCGCGCGGGACGCGGTTCGACGGCGCCCGCCCTGTCGAGCACGTTGCCGCTCGCCGGATCGTGCGCGGCCGCCGCCGCTTCCCATTCCGCCTCGCTCGGCAGCCGAGCGCCCGCCCAGCTGGCATAAGCGTCCGCCTCGTAGAAGCTGACATGTGTCACCGGGGCGGCGGGATCGATCGCGCGGCGGCCGTCGAGGCCGAAGCGGCTCCAGCCGCCCTCTTCGCGCCGCCAGTAAAGCGGCGCTTCGATCGCTTCGCGCCGCACCCAGGCCCAGCCGTCGGACAGCCAGTGGCGCGGATCGGCATAGCCGCCATCCTCGATGAAGGCGGCCCATTCGCCATTGGTGACGGTGCGATCGGCGATGGCATGGGGGTGAAGCAGCGCGGTATGCCGCGGCCCCTCGCAATCGAAGGCGAAGCCATCGCCGGCGTGACCGATCTCGACCACGCCGCCGCTTTGCTCGATCCACCCCGGCGCGCCGGGCATCGCCACCGGCGCCTTGCGATCGGGCGGCCAGATCGCGGGTTCGATCGGATTTTCGCTGAACAGGTGAAGAATATCGGTCAGCAGCAATTCCTGATGCTGCTGTTCGTGATGACAGCCGAGCTCGATCAGCGCCAATGCCTCGGGCGGCAGATCGGGCAGGGCATCGAGCAGCGCGGCATCGACATAGGCGCGATAGGCCTTCACCTCGTCGAGCGTCGGCCGAGTCACCATGCCGCGCCGGTGGCGCGCGTGGCGACGGCCCTCGGCTTCGTAATAGCTGTTGAACAGGAACGGAAAGCGTTCGTCGTGAAGCCGGTAGCGCGGCGCATGATCGCGCAGCACGAAGGTTTCGAAAAACCATGTCGTATGCGCCAGATGCCATTTCGCCGGGGAGGCGTCCTCCATCGATTGCACCGTCGCATCGGCATCGCTCAAGGGGGCGACCAGCGCGACCGAAAGATCGCGCACATCAGCAAAGCGGGTGGCGAGCGCCAGCGGCGCGCGATCGGTGGCTGGCTTGGTTCGCATCGTGATCCTCTCGTTGTCGCGGAGGGTCGACCGCCGGTGGCGTCTAGCAGGCTCCGCGGTGCGGCGCGTTGATGTCGATCAGCGTGTCGCGCCCGGCTTCCAGAGAACGTCGCCGCCGGCATTTTGGTTCACATGCCGCGCGCAGACGAAAAGGAAGTCCGAGAGGCGATTGAGATAAGCGAGCGCAGCCGGATTTAAAGGGATCGTCGCCGCGGCGGCGACCGCGGCGCGCTCCGCCCGGCGCACGATCGCGCGAGCCAGATGCAGCGCCGCCGCGGCCGGCGCGCCGCCCGGCAGCACGAAGCTGGTGAGCGGCGCAAGGCCGGCGTTCATCCGATCGATCTCGCGCTCGAGCCGATCGATCTGGCCGGGCACGATCCGCAGCGCCATGTCGGAAGGGGCGAAATCATCGCCCGGCGTGGCGATATCGGCGCCGAGATCGAACAGGTCGTGCTGGATGCGGATCAGGGCGGCGCGCGCCTCGCCCTCGTCCATCGCCGCGATCGCGACGCCGATCGCGCTGTTCGCCTCGTCCACGTCGCCGATCGCCGCCATGCGCAGATCGACCTTCGACACGCGGCTGCCGTCGACCAGCCCGGTAGTGCCGTCGTCGCCGGTGCGCGTGTAGATCTTGGTGAGCTTGACCAGCGGGAATGTCCTTGTTTGGGTGCGCGTCAGCGCATCAATCAAGTCCGTCCGGCGGCGAACAGGATCAGCACGACGATGAT
>JBQCEK010000141.1:0-10850 GCA_051960335.1 Sphingomonas sp. | reverse complement strand
AAGATCGTGGCTGACCGGCAGGATCGTCTGAAGCACGGGGTCGTCGTTGGTCACGCTGCATCCAGTTCGAGATAATGGCGAAAGATGCCATCTTCATTGAACGGCAGCCGGCGATCGGAGTCGAGATAGGCGCGGATGCCGGGGATCTCCGCGACGCGATCGTGCAGCGCGACGAGGCCGGGGAGGTTGGCTTCCAGCGTTTTGATCCGCTCCGGGAACATATAGCGCAGTCCCTCGATCAGCTGGAACAGCGATGTATCGACCGGCGACCACCCCTCGCCGGCAATCCAATCGCCGTCTTTAGCCGTGGCCGCCTGTTCGAAATAGCCGAGGAATTTCGGCATGCGTTTTTCGCGGAAGCCCGTGGCGAACCGCGCCGCCTCCGCCTTTTGATCCTCAGACTCGGCATCGACCGCGACGGGGTGGGGGACGCTGTGCACGTCGGCCCCAACATCGCGGACAGTCAGCTGCAACTGAATCAGCCACATCGCGGTCGCTTCATCCTTCGGGGCGAGATCGTGGCGATCGGAAAGCCAGGCGAGAATGTGCGCCACCTGCGCGATCACCAGTTTGCCGGTATCAAGATACGGCGGCGCGAACGGCGCTTGCGGTGCGCGCGCCTTCATGTCTTTCAGCATGGCATCGACGCCCTGATCGCGCGCGCAATCTTCATAAGGGATGCCAGCGGCTTCGAGCGGCAGCCGGACGAATTCACCGCGCCCCTGGATCGACGGCCAATACCACAGATTATAGGACATTCAGGTTTCTCCCGGTGCGCGCGCGCGGATGGCGAGCGCGTGGATCCGCGAGACCAACAGATCGGCGAGCGCCTGGTTCACCAGACGCTGCCGCGCCACCCGCGACAAACCGGCGAAGCGAGGCGATTCCACGATAACGGTGAAATGCGATTCGCCCGATCCATCGTCGCCCAGATGGCCGGCATGGTGATGGCTGTCGTTGATCACCTGAAGCTGCGACGGCGCGAGCGCAGCGGTGAGGCGATCGGTGATGTCGGCGGCGATTCCGCCGGTGGAAGACCCTGTCATCGCGCCTATATAGGCCGCTTTGCCCGAGTTTGGAGCGGTTCTTCCCCGTGCGTTCTCCCCGAAAAGACAGGCCCAATGCGCGGTTCCATGGCCGCGTCGAACAAAGCGGGCGAATGTGCGAACAGCCGGGCTGTGAGGAACCGGGGGAGTTCCGCGCGCCGCCGCTCGAGAGCGTCGGCCCCGGCGATCGGCCGCATCCCTATCGCTGGTTTTGCCTCGACCACGTCCGCGCGGTCAACGCCGGCTATAATTTCTTCGAGGGCATGAGCGCGGAGGAGATCAGCCAGGCGCAGCGCCCGCTTTCCGGCTGGGAACGCGAAACACGCGCGTTCGCGCACGCCGGCGGCGACGCGCCGCCGCGCTGGGCCGATTTCGCGGACCCGATCGACGCGATCGGCGCGCGGTTCCGCGCCAAGGCGGAGGCGGCGCGCAAGGATGGCCGCCCGCTGAGCGACGGCGACCGCAAGGCGCTGAAGGTGCTTGGGCTCAAGCCGGACGCCGATCGCGCGGCGCTGAGAAAGCGCTATGCCGAACTGCTGCGCCGCTATCACCCGGATCGCAACGGGGGCGATCGCAGCCATGAAAGCCTGTTGCAGGCGGTGATCGAAGCCTATCAGCGGTTGCGCGAGGCACCCGCTTTTTCATGAACGATTGACCCGGCGATTACGCAAGCTGCGGCATCGCCCCGCGCCCGGATCGAGATTGCGCCGCACGACGTGGCGCTGCTTCGGCTCGGCGGTTGCGATCAATCGCGATCGGGCGCGCCGAGCGGAAAGAACGCGCGGTAGGGCCGCGCGTCCTCCACACAGCGAGCGACGCTCGGCCGTGCGAGCAGGCGCGCGCGATAGGCTTTGAGCGTGGCGTGCCGCGGATCGATCGGGTGCGCCCAATCGGCATAGAATAACGACGGCGCCGCCGCGCAATCCGCGAGCGTGAACGCATCGCCCGCCGCCCATTCGCGACCCGCCAGCGCGCTGTCGAGCCCGGCGTAGATGCGTTCCAAACCGGCGCGCGCCTGCGCGACGCCATAAGGATCGCGACTGTCCTCGGGACGCATCGCATTGGCAACGATCGCCGACATCGGCGTCATCACATAATTGTCGAACAGCCGGTCGAGCATCCGCACCTCGACCGCGGCGATCGCATCCTCGGGCACGAAGCGCACCGCGCCGGGATGAGCGGCATCGAGATACTCAATGATCGCGGTGGCCTCGAAAACGGCTTGCTCCCCATCGGTCAGCAGCGGAAACTTGCCCATCGGCGACAGCCTCGCGAGCGTTGCACCGTTTTCGGGATGATCGGGATCGATCGCGCGGAAGGTGAAAGGGATGGCGTTTTCGTAGAGCGCGATCAGCGCCTTCCAGGTGTAGGACGAAAAGGCGTGGCCGTATAATTCAAGCGTCATTTCAACCTTCCGCTTCATGCGTTGCTGGTCCTCGCCACTCGCCGAGCCACTTCCTCAAGCTGGTCGGCGCATTGGCCCCACCCTTGCGCGAAGCCCATGTCTGCGTGCGCCTTCGCGTCGGCGTCGGTCCAATGGCGCGCGCTCGATCGGAAGGCGGTTCGACCATCGCCAGCGTCGGCGAACGCAAATGCGCCGACAATGCCGACTGGCTGCGCGGCCTGCGGGTTCCAATCGGCATCGAGCATATTGGTGAAGACGAACCGCTCGCCGGGAACGACCTCCAGCAGCACGCCCTCGCCTGGGTGAGTCTCGCCCTCCGGCCCGTGCATGGTGATGGCGAAGCGCCCACCGCTTTTCCATTCGAGGGCGACGATCTCGGACGTCCACGGACGCGGGCACCACCATTCGGAAAGATGCTCGGTCACCGCACGCCACACTGCGCCGCGCGGCACATCGAAAACGCGCTCGACGGCGAGTTCGTAGGGTGCGCCGCTCATGCCGGCACTTGCTCTCCGCTCCGCGCCGCCTCGATTTTGGCGATGTCGATCTTCTTCATCGTCATCATCGCTTCCATCGCGCGCTTGGCGGCGGCCTTGTCGCTATCGGTGGTCGCCGCGATCAGGGCGCGCGGGGTGATCTGCCACGAAAAGCCCCAGCGATCCTTGCACCAGCCGCACATGCTTTCCTGCCCGCCGTTCCCAACGATCGCGTTCCAATAGCGATCGGTCTCTTCCTGATCCTCGGTCAGCACCATGAAGCTCACCGCCTCGTTGGGCTTGAAGTTCGGCCCGCCGTTAAGCCCGACGCAGGGCTGGCCGAGCAGCGTGAAATCGACCATCAACTCCTCGCCCTGCTTGGCCGAGGGGTTGTCGGCCGGCGAGGCGTGGCGCGCGCCGACATGGGTGTCGGGGAAAGTCGCGGCATAGAATTCGGCGGCCTTGCGCGCTTCGCCGCGATCGAACCACAGGCAGGTGGTCATCTTACCCATCGTCACTCTCCTTTTTTTATTTGCCCGGACCGACGACGCCGACATTGACGCCTTCGGGATCGTTGATGACGATGATGCGGTCGCCACCGGGAACCTCGTGGGGTCCGTGAAGCACCGTGCCGCCACCCGCTTTTACCTTCTCGGCAGCAACCTCGATGTCGGGGCTGCGGAAATAGAAGCGCCAGTTCTGGGGCGGGGCGTCGGCGGGGCGCTGCATGATCGCGCCGATCCGCGTGCCGACGACATAGACGAAGACGGAATCGCCCATCGGCCCCATCGGCATCTTGTCCGGATATTCCCAGCCGAACACCTCGGCGTAGAAATCGAGCGCTCCTTGCTGATCGTCGGTAATCAGCTCGTTCCAGTTGCACTTGCCGAGACTCATGCGATCGAAAGCGGTGCTGTCCTCCGGGCTCGCGCCGCGCATGACGTAGAACGGGATGCCTTGCGGATCGTGAAGCAGCGCCATGCGGCCGATGCCCTCGATCGTCCAGGCCGGCATGATGACGCCCGCGCCCGCCGCCTTGGCCTTTTCGACCGTCGCATCGACATCATCGACACCGATGTAGAATAGCCAGGCGGGTTTCGCGCCGCCCGCCTTCATTGCATCATCAAGGCGCATTACGCCGCCGGCATTGTCACCGCCCTGGGTGACGATCATGCGATAATCCATGCCCGGCATCGCGGGCGCGGCGTCGATCGTCCAGCCGATCGCTGAATCATAAAATCGCTTGGCGGCATCGGGATCGGCGGTGACGAGTTCGTACCAGATCGGGGTTCCGTGTGGATTGGCCATCTGATCTCTCCCTCAATGATTGTTGTCGAACACGGGCATGAACCCGCCGAAGATCGCCGTCGGGCCGTTCCATGGCGGCGGATTGCCTTGTAGCGAGGGCGCCTCCATCACCTTGCCCATGCCGGCATCGCGAGTCGCCTTGTCGGGCCATTCGACCCAGCCGAACGCGACCGTCTCGCCCGGCTGCGCATCGACCGCGCGCCGGAAATCGGTGACCTTGCCCTCGGGCACATCGACGCCCCAGCCATCGACGACCCGGAGCGCGCCGCTTTCGACGAACAGATCGGCCATCATCTTCGCGTGCTCAGCGAAGGCGGCGCGCTTGCCGTCGGGAACCGCGGCGACGAAGCCATCGACATAGCCGATCGCGCCGCCCTTGCCGGTTTCGACCACCGCCTCGAATCCACCGTAGATCATGCGCTTGCCATCGAAGGGCATGTCATCGGGCATCTTCAGGCGATCGTCGGCCATCAGCTTCGCAGCGGCGGCGTCGCAGGTATTGCGGTCGGGCCAGCGCACCCAGGAGAAGGCGACCGTCTCGCCATCTTCGAGGTTGACGGCGCGTTTCATGTCGGTGCGCTTGCCGTCGGCCACCTCGACGCCCCAATTCTCGACGATCCCGGTCGCGCCGTACTCGGTGAGCAGCGGCGCCATCGATGCCGATACGTCGTGATATGCCTGCTTTTTGTCGGTGCGGACGGGGGTCAGGAAACCTTGAATATAGTCCATCGTCTCTCTCCTATGGATCAGGCGGGGGCGTCGGCATTTTCGTAGACCGCAAGATGATCGGCCATCGCTTTGCGATGTGCCGGCCGTGCTTCGCCGCGAGCGACATAATCGGCGAGATTGGCATAGCCCGCCAAGATGTCCGTATTGCGTAACCCTCCCAGCACCGAGATCATTATCAGGTCGCCGACGGTGAAATCGTCGCCGTCGAGCCACGTCTTCTCGCCCAGCGCGGCACTGAGATCGGCGAGCCGGCCTTCGAGGTCCGCGACAACCTGATCGCGCCGCATCGCCGACCAGGGCTTGTCGGCTTCGAACAGATCGACCACCGCAAGCTGCATCACCCAAGGCTCGATCGAATTGAGCGCCGCGACCAGCCACTGGATCGCGCGCGACCGGGCGGCGGGATCGTCCGGCAGAAGCCCCTGCCCCCGCTCGGCGTTGCGCAGCGCGATCGCGCCCGATTCAAAAATTTCTACCTCGTCGTCGGTATAGGCCGGCACTTGGCCGAAGGGCTGGAAACGGCGATAATCCGGACCCTTGGCGTCGCGGATCAGCTTGACGTCGTAGGCCTGGCCGACTTCCTCACAGGCCCAACGCGGACGGATGTCGCGGACGAAGCCGCGGGCAAATTCGGGCACCCAGGCGAAGGTGGTGATGGTGGCAGTCATCGTCTTACTCCTCAGGCCGGCGATGCGGCGGTATTGAACGCCAGTTGATCGGCGAAGGCGCGGCTGTAGGCCGGCCGTGCCTCGCCGCGAGCGACATAGGCGGCGAGCGCGGGGTGTTCGTCGAGAATGCCCGAGGGGCGCGTGCGGAGCAGCACCGACACCATCATCAGATCGCCCGCGCTGAATGCGTTGTCGAGCCACTCGTTGTCGCCAAGATGAGCAGCAAGCTGGGTCAACCGGGCATTGATGCGTTCCCGGATCAGCGGCATGCGCGCGTCGCGCCACGGCTTGTCGCCCTCGGCGAATTTGGCGGTGACGAGATCGAGGATCGGCGGCTCGATCGTGTTCAGCGCCGCGAACATCCAAGTGATCGCTCGTGCCCGCGCATCGGCATCCTCGGGCAGCAGGCCGGGATAATGCCAGGCGATATGAAAAACGATCGCGCCCGTTTCGAACAGCGTGAGATCGTCGTCCTGATAGGTAGGAATCTGGCCGAACGGATGCCGCGCCAGATGCGCCGGCTCCTTCATCGCGGCGAACGAGACGGGGCGGACGTCATAGGGCTGGCCCACTTCCTCCAGCGCCCAGCGCACGCGCGTGTCTCGCGCTAGCCCCATGCCGCCGTCGGGCGATCGTTCGAAGGCGGTGATGGTGATCGTCATAGCGGCGTTCCTGCGTCAGGTGGATCAGGCGAAGGGCGCGGTACCGGCGAGCGCGGCCTGGCCAAGAATGGCCAGCGCCGTCACCACGAAGGCGGCAACGCCGATCAATATGCTGCGAGCGCGGTGCATCGGTGCCGTTCCCATCGCTATGCGTCAGGCGACGATCGGCTGGTGCAACTCGCCGGACGCATCCGCGGCGTTGGCGGCGGCCATATCCATCCAGAACGGCCCGAAGCCGTGGCCATCGAAATCCTCGAACGCGCGGCTGTACATGAAGCCCAGGTCTTCCGCCGGATGGGCTTCGGTGCCGCCAGCGGCAAGCGCGGCTTCGGTGATCGCATCGACGTCCGCGCGGCTGTCGAACGACAGCGCGATGAGCGCGGCACTGGTGCGCCGCGTATCGGCGATCTCCTTGGCGGTGAAGGTCGCATAGAATGGCTTGGCGAGCAGCATCAGGTAAATCGTGTCGGACCATACCATCGATGACGCCTGCTCGTTGCTGAACTGCGCGTTCTTTTCAAAACCGATCGCTTCGTAAAAGGCGGTCGATTTGGCGACATCGGTGACGGGCAGGTTGACGAAGATCATCTTGGCCATTGTCTCTCTCCTCAATAATCCAGCTTGGGATACCAGTCTTTGCCGCGGCCTTCGGGCGTCCAGTCGAGCACGTTCCACAGCGGTGTCGGATCGGGCGCGAGATGCGGATCGAAGCCGGGATCGGCGGTCTCCGCGCCGCCCTCGGCTGCCCAAAACAGCCGCACCGCGTCACCGTCGCGCCGCCAGACGAGCACGCTCGCCCATTCGTCGCCACCGACGACCAGGCGATAATCCTCGATCATCTCGTCGCCGACGATCTGGTAGAAATTCAAATGGCTCCAGCCGCGTTCGCGGGCGAAGTCGAGTTGTCGCGCGACCGGCGAGCGTCCGATGATCGCCAGCGCGACCCGTTGCTCGATGTCGGGCGCGGGGACATCGAGCGAGCCGACGAACGAGGTGCACATCGGGCACGGCCGCTCGCGCTCGGGGCCGAACATCCAGAAATACGTAAAGAGCGTATCGTGGCGACCCAACAGGTCGATCAGGCCCAGCTCGTTACCGTCGGCATCGAGGAATCGATAATCCTTCGCGATTGGCCCCGGCGGCAACGCGCGGCGATGCTCGGCAACGCGCTGGATCTGGCGGCGCAGCTCGATCTCTTCGGCGAGCAAATGGGTGCGCGCGCGGCGATAGGCATCGCTCTCCCCCGGCCAGCGCGTCGGCAACGCCTCGGCCATGGCGCGGGCCGGCTTCAACTCGGCGTCGGGAGGCAGCGTGGCGGTGTCGTTCATTCGGCGTCTCCTGGTCGATCGCTCTTTTGGCGACTCGCTATTTGACCGTGATGCCCTTCTCAGTTATAAAAAACAACCATGAAGTTAGAAAAAATGACTATTAAGGGAAAGAGCACGCAAAAACGATGGTATGAGGATGCGTGCGGCACTGCGCTTGCACTCGAATTTCTCGGCGAACGCTGGTCGCTGCTGATCATGCGCGAGTTGATGTTCGGCCCGCGGCGGTTCGGCGAGATCAAGGCCAACCTGCCCGGCATCAGCGCCAACGTGCTGACGCAGCGGCTGGACGGGCTGGAACGCGCCGGCATCCTCATCAAGCGCAAGCTGCCCTCGCACGCGTCGGTTCAGGCTTATGAATTGACGCCGTGGGGCGCGATGACCGAGCCGATTTTTCAGGAAATGGGCCGCTGGGCGACACGGTCTCGCCGGCATGATCCGACGCTATTCCTCTCGCCCGCGTCGGCGATGATGTCGCTGCGTACGATGATCGATCCAGCAAAGGCGAAGGGCGAGCGGATGACGATCGCTTTCCACTTTCCGACCGACGCGTTCGTCGGCGAGCTGGAAGGCGGCGAGCTCGTCATCCGCCGCGGCGAAACCGATGCCGCCGATCTCGCCTTCATCACCGATACGACGACCTTTGCCGCGACGGTCTATGGCAAGCGCCCGTTCGCCGACAACGAGGCGGCGGGGCTGCTCAAGCTCGAAGGCGACCGGGATGCGGCGCGCCGTTTCGTCGACCTGTTCGCGCTGCCTGAAAAGATCGCTGACTGACGCATCCGCGCCGCCGATCGACGCGTTGACCCGAAAAGCCGTCTCGACTTAGCGCCGTCCAAGCGCTTAGGGGAAGGACGACCGAGGACGAGAGCCATGACAGACATTCCCAATACGCAACCCGATAGCCGCGAAACGACGATCCTGGATGCGCCTGACAAGATGATCAGCGTGCGCGACCTGTTCGGTATCGATTCGGACATGGAATGCCCGGCGTTCAGCGAAGCCGATGAACGCGTGCCCGATCTCGATCCGGCCTATGTCTTCGATCCCGACACCACTTTGGCGATCTGCGCGGGCTTTGCGCACAATCGCCGCGTGATGGTGCAGGGCTATCACGGCACCGGCAAATCGACGCACATCGAACAGGTCGCCGCGCGGCTCAACTGGCCCTGCATCCGCATCAACCTCGACGCGCATATCAGCCGCATCGATCTCGTCGGCCGCGACGCGATCGTGCTGAAGGACGGCCAGCAGGTCACCGAATTCCGCGAAGGCCTGCTCCCCTGGGCGCTGCAGACGCCCACCGCCTTGGTGTTCGACGAATATGATGCGGGCCGACCCGACGTGATGTTCGTGATCCAGCGCGTGCTGGAAACCGAGGGCAAGCTGACGCTGCTCGACCAGAACCGCGTGATCCGGCCGAACCCCTATTTCCGGCTGTTCGCCACCGCAAACACCGTCGGCCTGGGCGATACCAGCGGGCTTTATCACGGCACGCAGCAGATCAATCAGGGACAGATGGACCGCTGGAACATCGTCGTCACCTTGAACTATCTGCCGGCGGCGACCGAGGCGCAGATCGTGCTCGCCAAATCGGGCGAATATGACAAGCCCGAGGGCAAGCAGACCGTGGAGAATATGGTCCGCGTCGCCGATCTGACGCGCAAGGGCTTCATCAACGGCGACATTTCCACCGTCATGTCGCCGCGCACGGTCATCACCTGGGCGCAGAACGCGCTGATCTTCGGCGACATCGGCTTTGCCTTCCGCCTGTCGTTCCTCAACAAGTGCGACGAGGCGGAGCGGCCGCTGGTCGCCGAATATTATCAGCGCGTGTTGGGCAAGGACCTGCCCGAAAGCGTCGTCGGCAAGGCTTAAGTGACCGCGGAAACGCCTCTCGATCGCTTCAAGGCGGTGCTCGGGGGCGCCGCGCGGGCGCTTTCGGAGGAGAGCGAGCTTGAGCTTGCCTTCACCGCCGACGCGCCGTCGCAATCGGGCCGGCATATCAAGGTGCCGATGCCGGCGCGGCAATTGCCCGCCGATCAGGTGGCTGAGGCGCGAGGGTTCGCCGATCAGTTCGCGCTCCGGCTGCGGCTGCACGACAGCGCGATGCACGCCAAGGGTGCGCCGGGCGAAGCGGTGGCGCGCGCCGTCTATGACGCGATCGAGGGCGCGCGGGTCGAAGCGCTGGGATCGCGCGGCTATCAGGGAATCGGCGACAATCTGGAAATCGCGCTGGCGCTGCGGCTACGATCCGATCCCATCGCGCGGGCGCGCAATCCAGACGAGGTGCCGCTTTCGACAGCGCTCGGCCTGATGGTCCGCGAGCGGCTGACCGGCCGTGCGCCGCCAGCTCTGGCCGCCCCCGGCATGGCGCTGGTTCACGACTGGCTGGAGGACAAGGTCGGCGGCGATCTCGACGCACTGGGCCTGGCGATCGACGATCAGGCCGCATTCGCCGATCTGTCCCGCAAGTTGCTGCGCGATCTCGAGCTGACCGAAGGCGAGATGCTGCCCGACGACAGCGATGAAGGCGGCAGCGACGACGAGGGCCAGGAAGAGCAGGAGTCCGAAGAAGGCAATGAGGGAGATGATCCCGGCCAGCAAGGCGAAGGCGAGGTCGAGGCACGCGGCGAGCAACAGCAGGACGACGATTCCGAAGGCGAAGGCGAACTCGACGAAGAGGGCATCGACGATGCCGAAGGTGAGCCGGGCGACGATGGCGATGAAGGCATGTTGCCGGTTCGCCCCAACCGGCCGTATTCCGATCTGGCGCCGGCGTTCGACTACAAGATCTGGACGCCCCAGTTCGACGAAGTGATCGCGGCGACCGAGCTTTGCGACGCCGACGAACTGGTGCGGCTGCGGTCCTATCTCGACCAGCAGCTCGTTCATCTGCAATCGGCGGTGTCGAAGCTCGCCAACCGCCTGCAGCGCCGGCTGATGGCGCAACAATCGCGCTCCTGGGATTTCGATCAGGAGGAAGGGTTGCTCGATGCCGCGCGGCTTGCCCGCGTCGTCGTCAACCCCACCCATTCGCTCAGCTACAAGATCGAGCGCGACACCGAGTTCCGCGATACCGTCGTGACACTCCTCATCGACAATTCGGGATCGATGCGCGGCCGCCCGATTTCGATCGCCGCGATTTCCGCGGATATCCTGGCTCGAACGCTGGAGCGCTGCGGCGTCAAGACGGAGATTCTGGGTTTCACCACGCGCGCCTGGAAGGGC
>JBQCEK010000140.1:0-2285 GCA_051960335.1 Sphingomonas sp. | reverse complement strand
GGAGCGTCAGATTGCCGTCGATCGTCGCGGCATCGTCATCAACCGCGGTGACCTTGGTCGAAACGAAGCGTGCGGTCGGATATTTGGCGGCATCGAAGAAATCGGGCGTCTGGAGATGCTCGTCCAGCGCGGCGACCGTGGTGCGCACCTTGTCGATCGGGAAGGATACATCGACCTTGTCGGCCGCCGGGTTCTTGGGATCGAGCGTCAGCGATCCGGTGGGCATGGTGAACATCCCCGTATATTCGCTGAAGCCCAGATGACTGAGCGTGAACAGCACCTGGGTATGCTCGGGATTGACCTGATAGGTGCCGGCGACGACGCGCGACGGATCGGGCGCGCCGGGGGCTTCCTTCGGCATATCCTGTGCGAGAACGGGAACGGCGGCGAGGGCGATGAGGCTGGCGATGGCGAGACGCATGGGTTCCTCCAACGAAACGGGCCGCGCCAATCTGACGCGGCCCGGCGAGAAAGCAACTGTTCTCCCGCGAAGGCGGGAGTCCAGAATCTCAAGCGAGACGTCCGTTTCCCTGGACTCCCGCCTTCGCGGGAGAACAGGAAAATTCGGATTTCAATTTCTGTCCTTATCGACCAGCTTGTTCGCGCCGATCCACGGCATCATCGCGCGCAGTTCCGAACCGATCTTTTCGATCGGGTGCGCGGCGGCGGCCTTGCGCGCGGCCTTGAGCTCGGGCTGGCCGGCGCGGTTGTCGAGGACGAATTTCGAGACGAAGCGCCCGCCCTGGATGTCGGCGAGGACGCGCTTCATCTCGGCCTTGGTCTCGTCGGTGATGATCCGCGGGCCGGTGGTGATGTCGCCATATTCGGCGGTGTTGGAGATCGAATAACGCATATTGGCGATGCCGCCTTCATACATCAGGTCGACGATCAGCTTCACCTCGTGGAGGCACTCGAAATAGGCCATTTCGGGGGCGTAGCCGGCCTCGACCAGCGTTTCGAAGCCAGCCTGGATCAGGTGGGTGAGGCCGCCGCACAGCACAGCCTGCTCACCGAACAGATCGGTTTCGCATTCCTCGCGGAAGTTGGTTTCGATGATCCCCGAACGCCCGCCGCCGACGCCGCTGGCATAGGCCAGCGCAATATCATGCGCGTTGCCGCTGGCGTCCTGCTCGATCGCGATCAGGCAGGGCACGCCGCCGCCGCGGACATATTCGCTGCGCACGGTGTGGCCGGGGCCCTTGGGCGCGATCATGATGACGTCCACATCCTTGGGCGCCTCGATCAGCCCGAAATGGACGTTGAGGCCGTGCGCGAAGGCGATCGCCGCGCCGGGGCGGATATTGCCCTTGATATCGGCATCCCAGATCGCCGCCTGATGCTCGTCGGGGGCGAGGAACATGACGATATCGGCCCATTTGGCGGCATCGGCGTTGGACATGACGGTGAAGCCGGCGTCCTTGGCCTTCTTGGCCGAGGCCGAGCCGTCGCGCAGCGCGATCGCGACCTCCTTCACGCCCGAATCGCGCAGGTTCTGGGCGTGGGCGTGGCCCTGGCTGCCATAGCCGATGATCGCGATCTTCTTGGCGGTGATCAGGTTCAGATCGGCGTCGCGATCGTAATAGACACGCATGTTATTCTCCTCTGGTTCGTCACCCCGGCCTTCGAGCCGGGGTCCCGCTTTTCTTCGCGGTGTCGAAGGCAGCGGGACCCCGGGTCAAGCCCGGGGTGACGGGTGTGGTTATTGGGTAAGCTACGCCCCCTTGGCCCCGCGGGCGATGGCGACGATGCCGGTGCGCGCGACCTCGACCAGGCCGACCTCGCGCATCAGGGCGACGAAGGTATCGATCTTGTCGGGCCCGCCGGTGACTTCGAACACGAAGCTGGTCGTCGTCGCGTCGATCACGCGCGCGCGATAGACATCCGCGAGGCGCAGCGCCTCGATCCGGTGATCGCCGGTGCCGGCCACTTTCACCAACGCCAGCTCGCGCTCGACATGCGGGCCGAGCAGCGTGAGATCGAGCACCTTGTGCACCGGCACCAGCCGCTCGAGCTGCGCGATGATCTGCTCCATCACATGCGCGCTTGCCGAGGTGACGATGGTGATCCGGCTGACGAGATCGTCCTCCGAGATATCGGTCACCGTCAGGCTCTCGATATTATAGCCGCGCGCGGTGAACAGGCCGGCGATGCGCGCCAGGATGCCGGGCTCGTTGTCGACGATGACGGCGAGCGTGTGGCGCTCGATGGTTTCTTCGCGAATGTGCATGGCTAAATTCCCCTCCCGCTTGCGGGAGGGACTAGGGGAGGGCGTGTCGCCGCTCGAC
>JBQCEK010000139.1:0-2790 GCA_051960335.1 Sphingomonas sp. | reverse complement strand
CGTCGCCCTGGCACGCCTCGCAGCGGCCGCCCTTGACGTTGAACGAGAAGCGCCCGGGCTTGTAGCCGCGCGCCTGCGCCTCGGGGAGGCCGGCGAACCAGTCGCGGATGTTGGTGAAGGCGCCGGTATAGGTCGCCGGGTTGGAGCGCGGGGTGCGGCCGATCGGCGACTGATCGATGTCGATCACCTTGTCGAGATATTGCAGGCCGGTGATCTTCTCGTGCCGGCCGGCGAGGACGCGGGCGCCGTTCAGCTGCCGCGCGGCGGCGGCGTAGAGCGTGTCGATGGTGAGCGACGATTTGCCCGAGCCCGAGACGCCGGTGATGCAGGTGAAGGTGCCGAGCGGGATCTTCGCGGTGACGTTCTGCAGATTGTTGGCGGTGGCGTTGTGGATGGTGAGGTGCTTGCCCGAGCCCTTGCGGCGCTTGGCCGGCACGGGGACTTCGCGGGTGCCGTTGAGATAGTCGGCGGTGATGCTGTTCTTCGCCTTGAGGAGCTGCTTCAGCGTGCCGTGGGCGACGATCTCCCCGCCATGGACGCCGGCGCCGGGGCCCATGTCGATGACGTAATCGGCGGCGCGGATCGCGTCCTCGTCATGCTCGACGACGAGCACGGTGTTGCCGAGATCGCGCAACCGCTTGAGGGTCGCGAGCAGCATGTCGTTGTCGCGCTGGTGGAGGCCGATCGAGGGCTCGTCGAGGACGTAGAGCACGCCCGACAGGCCGCTGCCGATCTGGCTGGCGAGGCGGATGCGCTGGCTCTCGCCGCCCGACAGCGTGCCCGAGGTGCGATCGAGGTTGAGGTAATCGAGGCCGACATTGTTCAGGAAGCCGAGGCGCTCGTCGATCTCCTTGAGGATGGCGCGGGCGATCTCGTTCTGCTGGGGCGAGAGGTCGGCGGGGAGGTTCGCGAAGAAGGCGAGCGCGTCGACCACCGAGAGGCGCGTGACGCTGGAGATGTCGCGCATCGCGACCTTGACCGCCAGCGCCTCGGGCTTGAGGCGGGCGCCGTGGCAGACCTCGCAGGGCTGCGCGGCCTGATATTTGGAGAGCTCCTCGCGCATCCAGGCGGATTCGGTCTGGAGCAGGCGGCGGTTGAGGTTGCCGATGACGCCTTCGAAGGGTTTTTTGACGTCGTAGGACTTGCGCCCGTCGACAAAGCGCAGCGTGACGGGCTTGCCCTTGGTGCCGTGGAGGATGATGTCGCGGACGGTTTCGGGCAGGTCCTTCCACGGGGTTTCGAGGGAGAAATCGAACTCGCGGGCGAGGGAGCCCAGGACCTGCATGTAATAGGGGCTGGGCGGGTTGGACTTGGCCCAGGGGACGACCGCGCCCTTCTTGATCGAGAGATCGTGGTTGGGGACGACGAGGTCCTCGTCGAACAGCATCTTCTCGCCGAGGCCGTCGCACGCGGGGCACGCGCCTTGCGGGGCGTTGAAGCTGAACAGGCGGGGCTCGATCTCGGCGATGGTGAAGCCCGAGACGGGGCAGGCGAAGCGTTCGGAGAAGACGACGCGGTTGTCGGGGACGCCGGCGCCTTTCATCGCGCCGCCATCGCTTGTGGCCCGTGCTTCGACGGGCTCAGCACGAACGGTTTCTTCCTCCGTTCGCCCTGAGCTTGTCGAAGGGCGTGCGGCGGTGGCTTCGGCCACCGTCGTATCCGCTAGATCGACATACGCCAGCCCGTCCGCCAGCTTGAGCGCCGTCTCGAAACTGTCTGCCAGGCGCGTCGCCACGTCCGCGTTCACCGCGATGCGATCGACCACCACTTCGATGTCGTGCTTGTATTTCTTGTCGAGCGCCGGCGCCTCTTCGATCTCGTAGAGTTCGCCGTCGATGCGGACGCGGGTGAAGCCGGCTTTCTGCCACTCGGCGAGTTCCTTGCGGTATTCGCCCTTGCGGCCGCGCACCACCGGCGCCAGCAAATAGAGCCGCGTGCCCTCGGGCAGCGCCATGACGCGGTCGACCATCTGGCTGACGGTCTGCGCGCTGATCGGGAGACCCGTGGCGGGCGAGTACGGAATGCCGACGCGCGCCCACAGCAGGCGCATGTAATCGTAGATCTCGGTAACGGTCGCCACCGTCGAGCGCGGGTTGCGGCTGGTGGTCTTCTGCTCGATCGAGATGGCGGGCGACAGGCCCTCGATGTGATCGACATCGGGCTTCTGCATCATCTCGAGGAACTGGCGCGCATAAGCCGACAGCGACTCGACGTAGCGGCGCTGCCCCTCGGCATAGATGGTGTCGAACGCGAGGCTCGATTTCCCCGACCCCGACAGGCCGGTGATGACGGTGAGCGTGTCGCGCGGGATGTCGATATCGACGCCCTTGAGGTTATGCTCGCGCGCGCCGCGGACGGAAAGAGTCGTGAGAGCCATGAGGGCGGGTTCTACTTCTGTTCTGTGTCGAGAGCTAGAGGTGAGATAGGAGCGCACGCCGCCCCCCGCCAGCCGTCGGGAGAAAACTCCGTTTCGGAGCAAGGCGCAAGCCGCCCTGCCCTGCGCGACGGCGTGGATTTCCGAGCGTCGCCCGGCACCTGCGATCGACCGCCCCGACCAGAGCCGCACGCCAGAACGGAGCAGTCGATCCCCCCGTGCAGACTAACCTGGGTTAGGATTTTGCAATCGTGAAGGCGCCAATTCGGATGAAAAGCTGCTTTCGTTCGATTTCTGGACCTTTGACGTTCTCATGGCGCGGGACGCGATGGGAGCAGGGCATGCGAGTCGCCAATCACCTTTTCTACGGTGACAATATCGACGTGCTGCGGGAGCATGTGGCCGCCGACAGCATC
>JBQCEK010000138.1:0-8430 GCA_051960335.1 Sphingomonas sp. | reverse complement strand
CCCATCACTTCGCCTTCTTCTTGTACATCGCCAGCATCCGCGCGGTGACCGCGAAGCCGCCGAAGATGTTGACGCTCGCCAGCACGACCGCCAGTAGCCCGAGCCATTTCGACACCGCCCCGCCCTCGCCCATGCCGGTGGCGGCGGCGGCGATCAGCGCGCCGACGATGATGACGCTCGAGATCGCGTTGGTCACCGCCATCAGCGGCGTGTGCAGCGCCGGCGTCACCGACCACACGACGAAGTAACCGACGAACACCGCCAGCACGAAAATCGACAGGATCGAGATGAAGTCCATGATCTACTCCTGATCCGCCAGGCGTGCAGCGGCGAAGGCCACGATACCGTGAACGACAGCATCGGTATCGTGGGCAATCTCAACCGCCGGAATGCGCAAGACGGCAAGATTGCGAGCGGCGAACCAGCGATCGCGTATCGCGTCGCGTGCCGGGCGGTCGCCATAATCGTGCGCGGACCCATCGACTTCAATAATCAGGCGCGCCGCGTGGCAATAGAAATCCGCGGTATAGGGCCCTGACGGGTGCTGCTTGCGGAATTTGAAGCCCGAGGGACGATCGCGCAGCGCCATCCACAAGGCTATCTCCGGCGGCGACATCGTCTTGCGCAGCACCCTCGCGCGTTCGGCCGTCTCACCGCTTCCTTGCAGCCTCACTCCATCCTCCCCTGCAAGGGGAGGTGGCGCGCGTCTGCGCGACGGAGGGGTGTGCCCCTCTCGATAGCGTGACCCCCCTCCACCACCGGCTTCGCCGGCGGTCCCCCTCCCCTTGCAGGGGAGGAAGTCATGAGCTCAGCCTCGTGTTCACCACCTTGCCGCCTTGCGTCAGCCGCACCGCGTCGCCGATTTCTTCGTCAAGCACCGGCCGCCCCGCGTCCTTGTCCCAGAACGCGCTCAGAAAGTTGAACAGGTTGCGCGCGTAGAGCGCCGAGGCGTCGGCGGCGAGGCGGCTGGGCACGTTGGCGTGGCCGACGATTTTCACGCCGTGTTTCTGAACGACCTCGCCGAGCACGGAGCCCTCGACATTGCCGCCCTGCTCAACCGCGAGATCGACGATCACGCTGCCCGGGCGCATCGTGGCGATCTGCGCGTCGCTGATCAGGCGCGGCGCCGGCCGGCCGGGGATCAGCGCGGTGGTGATGACGATATCCTGCTTGGCGATATGCGACGAAACCAGCTCGGCCTGCGCGGCCTTGTAGTCGTCGGACATCTCGCCGGCATAGCCGCCCGAGCCTTCGCCCTCGATGCCCTTCACCGCCTCGACGAAGATCGGCTTCGCGCCGAGGCTCTGGATCTGCTCTTTGGTCGCGCTTCGCACATCGGTCGCCGAGACCTGCGCGCCCAAGCGCCGCGCCGTCGCGATCGCCTGCAGTCCGGCCACGCCGACGCCCATCACGAACACACGCGCGGCGGAGACGGTGCCCGCGGCGGTCATCATCATCGGAAAGGCGCGGCCATATTCGGCGGCCGCGTCGAGCACCGCCTTGTAGCCCGACAGATTCGATTGTGATGACAACACGTCCATCGATTGCGCGCGGGTGATGCGCGGCATGAACTCCATCGCCAGCGCTTCGATGCCTGCGGAGGCGTAAGCATCGACACGCGCGCGCTCCCCAAACGGATTGAGGATCGCCGCCAGCCACGCGCCGGCCTTGGCGTTCGCCAAGCTCGCGGGTTCGGGACCCTGGACGGCGAGGATGATGTCGGCGTCCTTGAGCGTGGCGGCACGGTCATCGACCGTCGCGCCCGCCGCCGTGTAATCGCTATCAGCGATCGAGGACGTGACGCCCGCGCCGCGTTCTATCGCGACCTCGGTGCCAAGCGCGGCGAATTTCTTGACAGTTTCGGGCGTCGCGGCAACGCGCCGTTCGCCCGTGGCGGTTTCCTTGAGAACCGCGATCTTCACTCTTGGCGGCCGCTCACGAGATCAGCAAGATCACGCACAAGGCGATGATAGCGCATCCAACCGCGCCCCATTTCAGCAACGCCATGATGCTGTGATAGGTCGCTTCATGCGCCTTCATATCACCGCTTTCGGCCATTTCGATCGCTTCCCTGCAAACCCCGATCCGGCGACCTTAACCGCCACCGTAATCGCGCTCAAGTCCCCGATGATTTGCTGAGCTTAAGCGAGCCTTTACCGATCAACCTTATGGCTACCGTCTCAAACCGGGACGATGAGGGGTGGCTTGATGACGCGCAATGGCCAGCGCCTGCTGATGCTGATCGACGATGAACCGGCCCAGCGCCGGCTCGTCTCCGCGCTTGCGGCGCGCGGCGGCTGGCGGGCGGTATTCGCCAGCGACGGGGAAATGGCGATTGCCATGCTCGGCACACAAGACGGCATGCAGCTGGATGCGATCATCCTCGATCATTGGACGCCGGATGCCGATGCGGCCGGCCTCATCGCCGAGCTGCGCGCCCGTCGCCCGGCGCTGCCGGTGCTGATGCTCACCGCGAACAGCTCCGTCGCGCAAGCGGTGGATGCCATGCGCGCCGGCGCGACCGATTTCCTGGTGAAGCCGCTGGCGCCCGAGCGGATGCTCGCGGCGCTGGAAGCCGCCGTTGGGGGCAAGGCGGCCGGCGAATTGCGCCCGCTGACCGAAAAGATTCCCGCAACCCTGGGATTCGACGAAATCGTCGGCTCCGAACCGATGTTCCGCGCCGCGCTGGCGATTGCCGCCAAGGCAGCGCGCGCGCGCGTGCCGGTGCTGATCGAGGGGGAAAGCGGCGTCGGCAAGGAAGTCGTCGCCGATGCGATCCATGCCGCTTCGCCACGCGCGAAAAAGCCGATCATCGCCGTCAATTGCGGCGCGATCCCCACCAATCTGGTCGAATCGGAACTGTTCGGGCACGAAAAGGGGGCGTTCACCGGCGCGTTCGAACGGAAGATCGGGCGGTTCCAGGAAGCCGACGGCGGCACGCTGTTCCTCGACGAAATCGGGGAAATGCCGCTTGAGGCGCAGGTGAAACTGCTTCGAGTGCTGCAATCTGGTGAGGTTCATCCGATTGGCGCGCGGCATGCGCGCGAAGTCGATGTCCGCGTGATCGCGGCGACCAACAAGAAGCTGATCGAAGAGGTCGAGGCGGGGCGGTTCCGCGAGGATCTCTATTACCGGCTTAATGTCGTGCAGGTGACGATCCCGCCGCTGCGGGAGCGCACTGGCGATATTCCGGCGCTGGCCCGGCATCTGCTTGCACGGATCGCGCGTCAGCCGGGGCTTCGTCCGATCGGCATCACTGACGACGCCTTGCAGCTTCTGGTCAACTACGATTGGCCGGGCAACGTCCGCCAGCTCCAGAACGCCCTGTTTCGTGCTGCCGTATTGTGCGACGCGGCCGCGCTGACGCGCGACGATTTCCCGCAGATCGCCGCGCTCGACGGGAAGCGCAGCGATCGTAGCGACGGGCCGACCGTGATGACCGGGAGCGGCGTCACCCTGTTCCAGTCGGATGGCAATCTGCGCGCGCTGGAGGAGATCGAGGCGGACGTGATCCGGCTCGCGATCGGCCATTACCGAGGCCGCATGACGGAGGTTGCGCGGCGGCTGGGGATCGGCCGGTCGACATTGTATCGCAAACTCGGCGAACTGGGCATCGACAACGCAGCTTGAGGCTCGCCGGCCGGCGGCGCGCGCCGGTTCGCCGTCGCGGTCCACAGGGTCAGCCAGGGCTGTCCCTCGTCGCTCGCGGTGCCCAGCAATCGACCGCGCCCGAAATGGCGCAACAGCCTGCCCGGATCGTGATCGGCGCGCGTCAGGGTGAAGATCCGCCCTTCCTGCCGGAGCAGCGCGACCGCGCCGGCGGCATCGACGTGCGGCCCGGCGAACAAGCCGTCGCCCCACATATCGCCTTCGCCAAGCGACGGATTCAGGGCGATGATCCGGACGCCCGGCGCCACGGAGCGGTAGTGATCGGCGGCGAGCGCCATCGCGTCGCCCTCGACCAGCAGCACGGCGTGGGGCGAGGATCGCGCGACTGCTCTCAACGTTTGCGGCCATGCTTCCAGCGCGCGCGCGGGGAGCCAATGGATCAGC
Source organism: Sphingomonas sp. (assembly GCA_051960335.1). Classification (GTDB taxonomy): domain Bacteria; phylum Pseudomonadota; class Alphaproteobacteria; order Sphingomonadales; family Sphingomonadaceae; genus Sphingomonas. Next base: position 4,377 of record JBQCEK010000138.1, on the reverse strand, counting down.
ATGGCCGCCTCAAATACCAGCAGGAGTGCAATCGCGGTGATCGACCGTCGGCGCGGCGTCACGCCAGCGAGCGCGCAGGCCACCAATATCCATGCCGGATTGCTCCCCCAATAAAGCGTGCGCACCAGGAAGATCGGCTTGATCTGACTGAGCGCGAACATCGCGAGGGGCGCCCCCAGCGCGAGAACCGCGAGCGCGATCACCGCCGGCTTTCGGTCGCCCCAGGCCAGGGCGGCGACGCCGATGACGAGAAACGCCAGCAGCAGATGCGACGCCAGGCCGCTGCTGGCGAGATAGGTGGGGAGATAGGCTTGTTCGGTGATGGCTGTAGCCTGTGACACCGTCGGCTTGGCGATCCAACCGATCGAGGACTGTGCGCCGGTCGCCTGAACGAAGGTGATCCAGCCCCACCACGCCCAGCCCAGCGCGACGATCGCATTGGCCATGAACCACGACATCAACGCGGTTCGCCGCCGCACGAGGAGCAACACCGCAACATTTGCGAGCGCGACAAATACGATCATGGTTGTATGGGCGTAGAGAGCGACCTGCGCCGCGATTGCGTACACAAATAAATCGACGATGCGTTCGCGATCGAGGAAGCGCACCATGCCCAGCATCGCGACAAGCGCGGCGGTATCGGCAAGCGCGTAGCCGCGCACTTGCTGCGATAAATCGACATGCGCCGCCGACGCCGCCAGCAGCGCGGCCGCGGCAAGGCCAGCGGGGGCGCCGCCAATTCGCCTCGCAATCGCCCAGGCGGCGGCGATGCCCGTCAATCCGATCAGGATCGACAACAGCCGAAGCGTCCGATCGGTGTCGCCGAAGAGGACGATCCAGCCGCGCAGCAGGCTGTAGTAAAGCGGGGGGTTGGTTTCCCGCACCATCCATCCGCTCCACAGCCGGTGGAGCGGCTCGCCGGCGAACACCAGCGACGCCAGCTCGTCGAACCAGAGCGGATAATCGGCAGTGAGGATGCGGATCGCGGCGGCGATCAGGAGGATCGCCGTCAGCGCGCCGAGCTCGCGCCGCGAGGGCGCGGCGATCGTCATCCCCCGACCAGCGCCTGATCCTGCAGCCCGCGCCAGACCCGAAGCGCCTGGACCGTTTCGGCGACATCATGAACGCGGATCAGTTGCGCGCCCAGCGACGCGCCCTTGATCGCCAGCGCGATCGATCCACCGAGCCGCTGGTCGACGGGTGCTTCGCCGGACAGCGCGCCGATCATCCGCTTGCGGCTGGCGCCGAGCATGACCGGGCAGCCCAGCCCGTGGAACAGCGCCAGCCCGTTCAGCAGCGCGAGATTGTCGCTCAGCGACTTGCCGAAACCGATGCCGGGATCGACCATGATCCTGCCCCGCCCAATGCCCGCCGCGACCGCCGCGTCGATCCGCGCTTCCAGCCAATCGAACACCTCGATCAGCACGTCGCGATAGCCGTTGCCGCCGTGCGGGCCCTTCTTCGGATCGGGCGAGTGCATCAGGATGACCGGGCAGCCGGCCTTCGCCACCACCTGGGCCGAGCGATCGTCCCACAGCAACGCCGAGACATCGTTGACGATGCTGGCACCGGCGGCGAGCGAGGCTTCCATCACCGCCGCCTTACGGGTGTCGATCGACACCAGCGCGCCGCTCGCGGCGAGCCGCTCGACGACCGGGGTGACTCGCTTGACCTCATCCCCCTCCCAAACGAGCTGAGCGCCGGGACGCGTCGATTCGCCGCCGATGTCGATCAGCGCGGCGCCGTTCGCGGTCATGTCGAAGCCGGCTTCGGCCGCGCCGACTGGATCGGTCTGCTTGCCGCCCCCGTCCGAAAAACTGTCCGGCGTGACGTTCAGAATGCCGGCGACCTGCGGCTGATCGAGCCGAAGCGTGCGATCGCCCAACGTCAGCGGTGCGCGCGGCGCCGTGATCGCGGCGTGGAGCGCGGCGGCGCGCTCGTTGCCGCCCAGCGCCGCTTCGAAATCGGCGATCGGCACGGTGCGGCGCGCGCCATCCTCGATCACCTCGTAAGCGGCGAACCACAGCATGCCGCCAGCCAGTCGAGCGACCTCGCCATCGCGGCCGACAGGCGTATCGACGAACTGAACGGGCCGGAGGTGAAGGGTCATTTCATCTCCGTCACCCCAGCGAAAGCTGGGGTCTCTCGCCGCATGAGACCCCAGCCTTCGCTGGGGCGACGGCTTGCGTCATGGCTGGGTCGCCAGCAGATAGGTCTGGCGCAGCGCGTCGATCGGCTTGAGGCCATCCTCGGCCTCGTAATGCCAGAAGCTCCAGCCGTTGCACGCCGGCGCCTTTTGCACGGTCGAGCCGAGCTTGTGGATTGAGCCGCTGGCGCCGCAATCGCTGAGCAGCGACCCATCGGCGCGCACGGTGGCGCGCCAGCGACGCTTGGCGTCGGTGAGCACTGCACCGGGCTTCAGATAGCCGTTTTCCACCAGCACGCCGAACGCGACCTTCGGCGCGGCGCGCGGGCTTTGCATCGTCGCCAGCGCCGATTCATCGAGCGGCAGCGCGGCGGCGATGCGCTCCTCGGCCGCCTCGATATAATCGGCTTCGCGCTCGACGCCGATCCACCGGCGGCCGAGCCGCTTGGCCACCGCGCCGGTGGTGCCGGTGCCGAAGAAGGGATCGAGCACCACATCACCCGGCTTGGTGCAGGCGAGCAGGATGCGGTAGATCAGCGCTTCCGGCTTCTGTGTCGGGTGGACCTTGGTGCCGTTCTTCTTGAGCCGTTCCTGCCCGCCGCAGATCGGGAATTCCCAGTCGCTGCGCATCTGAAGCTCGTCGTTCAATGTCTTCATCGAGCGATAATTGAAGGGGTATTTTTCCTTCTCGCCCTTTGACGCCCAGATCAGCGTTTCGTGCGCGTTGGTGAACCGGGTGCCGCGGAAATTGGGCATCGGGTTGGCCTTGCGCCACACGATATCGTTGAGGATCCAATAGCCGAGATCCTGCACCGCGGTGCCGACGCGGAAGATGTTGTGATAGCTGCCGATCACCCAGATCGTGCCATCATCCTTCAGGATGCGGTGCGCCTCGGCCAGCCACGCGCGGGTGAAGGCGTCATAGGCGGCGAAGGTGTCGAACTTGTCCCAGGCATCGTCGACGGCATCGACATGGCTGCCGTCCGGACGAAACAGCTCGCCGGCGAGCTGCAGGTTGTAAGGCGGATCGGCGAAGATCATGTCGACCGATTTGGCGGGCAGCGCCTTCATCGCCGCGATGCAATCGCCGCGCAAAATCTGGTCGAGCGGCATCGCCTGCGACGGCGCGACGAGCGGCTTTGCCTTAACCTTTTCGAGTACCGCCATCATGTCCCCCCGTTGAATGGACGCGCGATCCTGCGGAACGAAGCGCCTGGGTCAAGCACAGTTTAGTTAACGCTCCCGGTTGCCAAATCGTTAACGAGGCGGAACATTTTATGACCCCCGGCAGATGTTGAGTCCGGATGCCTGGCAGGACTCAAGCCCTAGTGGTGTGACTCGAAAGACTCACTTTGTCGGGATTGAGGCGGCACCGGCCCGCTCCCGCACCCCGCCTTCCAGAGAATTATACTGAATGGGAGCCGGCGTGGGGGAGCGGGCTGGTGTGGAACCCGAATAACCAAGCGGCAATTCGGCCTGCGCGACCGGCGCGAACGAGCGGCGATGCAACGGTGAAGGGCCGATTTCGCGCAAAGCAGCGAGATGTTTGGGGCAGCCATAGCCCTTGTTCGAATGCCAGTTGTACCCCGGATACGTCTCGGCATGGGCGATCATGATCGTGTCGCGCGTATGTTTGGCGACGATCGACGCGGCGGCGATGCACAAGGCGAGCGCGTCGCCGCCGACGATCGGCGTGGCGGGATAGGCCCAGCGCGGCAAGCGATTGCCATCGACCAGGACGTGACCGGGCGGGCGGCCCAGCGCCGTCGCCAGCGCGTCCACCGCCAGCGTCATCGCCTTCATCGTCGCCCAATAGATGTTGAGGCGATCGATCTCGTCCGGTTCGACGACGCCGATGCCGACGATCGCACAGGCCATCAGCCGATCGTGGAGGCGGTGGCGCTCGGCGGCGGAGAGCTTCTTCGAATCGTCCATGCCGCGCGGGCATCCGCGTTCCGGCAGGATCACCGCGGCGGCGACGACGGGACCGGCCAGCGGCCCGCGGCCGGCTTCATCGACGCCGGCGAGGGGCGCGGGAAAGAGTCGCTCGTGCTTGCGGCTCGGCATCAGCCTTCCAGCTCCGCATAAGGATTGTGGCCGAGCGTGTGCCCGATCGGTCCATGACCTTCGCCCAAACCGGGCGCGCTGATCAAGGCGAGGCGGGTGAAACGGACGGCATCGGCGAACGCTTCGTCGATCGGCCGGCCCCGCGCCAGCTCGGTGGCGAGTGC
>JBQCEK010000137.1:0-2888 GCA_051960335.1 Sphingomonas sp. | reverse complement strand
CGAAACGAGATTGGCGCCGCGCTCCTTCAGCGTCGCCGCCAGCACCTTGGCGTTTTCCACCACTGCGGCGATATAGCTCTTGTAGCCGGGCTCCAGCGCCTCGCCGAACGCCACCGCCTTCGCCGCGATCACATGCATCAGCGGCCCGCCCTGAAGGCCGGGGAACACCGCCGAGTTGATCTTCTTGGCGATCGCCTCATCGTCGGTCATCACCATGCCGCCGCGGGGCCCGCGCAGCGTCTTGTGCGTCGTCGTCGTCACGACATGCGCGTGGCCGAACGGCGTGGGATGCAGTCCGGCTGCGACGATCCCCGCGAAATGCGCCATGTCGACCATGAACAGCGCGCCCACCTCGTCGGCGATCGCACGGAATTTCGCGAAGTCGATCTGCCGCGGATAGGCGGAGCCGCCTGTGATGATCAGCTTGGGCTTATGCTCCTTCGCCAGCCGCTCGACCTGGTCGAAGTCGATCAGATGCGTTTCGGGGTGCACGCCATATTGCACCGCGTTGAACCATTTGCCGCTCATCGCCGCGCGCGCGCCGTGGGTCAGGTGGCCGCCGGCATCGAGGCTCAAACCCATGATCGTGTCGCCGGGCTTGGTCAGCGCCAGCATCACTGCGCCATTCGCCTGCGCGCCCGAATGCGGCTGGACGTTGGCGAAGCCGCAGCCGAACAGCTGCTTGGCACGATCGATCGCCAGCTGCTCGACCTCGTCGGAAGGATGGCAGCCCTGATAGTAACGCTTGCCGGGATAGCCCTCGGCGTACTTGTTGGTGAACACCGACCCTTGAGCTTCGAGCACCGCCTTGGAGACGATGTTCTCGCTCGCGATCAGCTCGATCTGGTGCTGCTCGCGCTCCAGCTCGTGGCGAACGCCGGCGAACACTTTCGCGTCGGCCTCGGCGAGCCCGCGCGTGAAGAAACCGTCGGGCTGGACGTCGGAAATATCGTTCGGATGGCTGCTCATGCGGGTTCCTTGGCGAGATCGAGACCGAGTTTGGCGACGCGGGCGGCATGCCGGCCGCCGGCGAATGCGGTGGAAAGGAAGGCGGTGACGCAGGCCTTGGCCATGTCTTCGCCGGTCAGGCGCGCGCCCATCGCGATCACATTGGCGTCGTTATGCTCGCGCCCCAGCGCCGCCGACAGCGGTTCGGAGACCAGCGCGCAGCGCACCTTTGGGTTGCGGTTGACGGCGATCGAAATGCCGATCCCCGATCCGCACAGCGCGATCCCGCGGTCCGCCGCGCCGGATGCGATCGCCGCCGCCAGCTTGTAGCCGTAATCGGGATAATCGACGCTCGCCGTGCCGTCCGGGCCGAGGTTTTCCACTTCATGGCCAGACTCGCGCAGCCAATCGGCCAGCGCCTGCTTCAGCGCGACGGCAGCGTGATCGGAAGCGATGGCGATGCGCATCGGCGAAGTCTTTCGAGCAGCGGTAACGTAAGCCCGGGTCTTTAGCCGCGTGGTCGGCGGAACGCCACACCCGATCGATTGCGGTCGCTCAAATCGACCGCCTGCGGCTGCCAGGTGATCGTCGTCACAGGGCTCGCTGGATAAGTCATCGGACGTGAAGGATGTCTCTCCTGAGATGCTGCTCGGCCGCGAAAGGCTCGCCCCAGGTCAAAGAAGGCGCCGCCGCCAAGCCGCTCGCCGCTTGTGACGAGGTGGCGAGCGAGCTGCAGGTCGCGTCGGTCGTCGATGCGCCATATTGTCGGCTATTCGTTTCCCGATCCGCATCTATAGCGTTCGGGTCATCGTATCTCCGGACGTGCCTTTTCCCTTCGGCACATCTCAGGAGATGATTTGTGAAGATCGCTATTCGCCATTCGCTCATCGCCGCCGCGCTTGTTCTCGGCAGCGCCACCGTCGCGCTCGCGCAGGATAATCCGATGGTCGGCGGTGCCGCCATGTATCCAACCAAGACGATCGTCGAGAACGCCGTCAATTCGGCCGATCACACGACGCTCGTCGCCGCGGTCAAGGCCGCCGGGCTGGTCGATACACTGTCCGGCCCCGGCCCGTTCACCGTCTTCGCGCCCACCAATGAGGCTTTTGCCAAGCTTCCCGCCGGCACCGTCGATACTTTGGTGAAGCCCCAGAACAAAGCCAAGCTCACCAAAATCCTGACCTATCATGTCGTCCCCGGCACGATCAGCGCGGCGGATATTGCGGCCAACGCCAAGGCGCACCACGGCACCGCCAGCTACAAGACCGTCGAGGGCGAGAAGCTGATGTTCAAGCAGGGCCCCGATGGCGGCTGGATGATCATGGATGGCAAGGGTGACACCGGCAACATCACTATTGCCGACGTGCGTCAGTCGAACGGCATGATCCACGTCATCGATACGGTGATGATGCCCTGATCCTCGCTATCCGCCGTCGGGGGCCCGCCCGTACGGCGGGCGCTGCCGCATCCTCGCACGTCATTCTCCCAAGTGAAGACAGCGACAGTGCCCCCGCATTCGGCATAACCGTTACGGACCCGCCGGCCTCGGCGCCAGCGGGTCCGTCCTATCTTGTTGGAAGGATCGTAACGGTCAGGCCGCCATCCGCAGGTCGAGTCGGCCCCAGATTTCGACCAGCGCCTGGCAAAGCTCGCGCATCATCGCTTCGTCATGGGCGGGGCCGGGGGTGAAGCGCAGCCGCTCGGTGGCGCGCGGCACCGGCGGGTAATTTATCGGCTGCACAAAGAAGCCGTATTCGGCCCCCAGCACCTAGCTGTTTTTGTTTGCCTTGACCCGATAGCCCACCAACACGGCGTTTCGGCTGGCCGGCATGTTCAACCGACGCCGAGGTCTATCGCGTCCGCTGAGGAAAAACTTGGTGTATTATCGCCAGAGGCGGACCAGCAAGTCCAAAACGCCATGGCGCGGGCTCGGGCTGCCG
>JBQCEK010000136.1:0-3152 GCA_051960335.1 Sphingomonas sp. | reverse complement strand
CGATCGCTTTCGGCGAAACCTTGGTCACGTCGTCAGCCTGCTGCACAGAAGATCCTCCGTTTCTTTGCCCGGCCCGGCGCGACAGCATGGTTCGCTCCCTTGCCCGGCATATCACTGTCAGCATATCCACGCTCGACGCCGCCCTGCCTATACGACCTTGGTCGTGGCTGTGGCGGCGCACTCCGCTTGATATCGCTGCCCACAATCCCGGACGTGCCGCCGCCGTCAATACGGCAGGACGCCGACGACGCGTCCGGGGGACAGAACAGAAAAAGGTGGGGAGCAGATGCGCAAGGCAGGATGGCTCGGAATCGCGGTGGCGTTTGCGCCGCTACCGGCAGCGGCGGCGCCTTCGGCTGGCTCGGTGTTAACCGCCGTTCCGAAGGATCCCGATGCCGTAGTTGTCCACGCAAAGGGCGACGGCCGGACGGACGACACCGCAGCGATCCAGGCAGCGATCGACCAGGCCCATGCGAAGACCGGCGAGGGGATCGTCTTTCTGCCCTCCGGCCGCTATCGCATTACCCACAGCATCCTCGTGCCGCAGGGAATGCGGATCTACGGCGTCGGCGCGACGCGGCCGGTTCTGGTGCTGGCGCCGAACACGCCCGGTTTCCAGCACGGCGTGTCCAACATGGTGATCTTCACCGGTGGCGATCAATATCAGGTTGGCCGGATTCCGATGCCGTTGCCGACCGTGGTGCCGCGCGACAAGCCCGTGCGCGATGCCAATTCGGCGACCTTCTACTCGGCGATGAGCAACGTGGATGTCGAGATCGGCGCCGGCAACCCCGCCGCCGCCGCGATCCGTTTCCACGTCGCTCAGCATGCCTTCCTAAAGCACATGGATTTCCGCCTCGGCGCCGCTTTCGCCGGGGTGTATCAGGCCGGCAACGAGATGGAGGACGTCCATTTTCACGGTGGCCGCTACGGGATCGTCACCGAAAAGACCTCGCCGGCGTGGCAGTTCACGCTGATTGATTCGAGCTTCGATGGTCAGCGTGACGCCGCGATCCGCGAGCATGAAGCGGGCCTGACGCTGGTCAACGTTACGATGCGCGACACGCCTGTCGGGATCGATATCGACAAGGGCTATGGCGACTGGCTGTTCGGCAAGAACGTCCGTTTCGAAAACGTCTCAAAAGCTGGGGTTGTCATCAGCAACGAGGACAATGCCTACACCCAAGTCGGTTTCCAGAACGCGCTGGCGAGCGACACTCCGGTCTTCGCCCGCTTTCGCGACAGCGGGCGGACCGTGACGGGGAAGGGTCGCACCTATCGTGTCACCGACTTTGGCTATGGCATGACGGTGCCCGGCCTCGGCGAAATGGGACGGTACGAAACGGTGATGAAGGCGGACGCGATGCCGTCGATGCCATCCCCGCAGTCGCCGGCAATTCGGGCGCTGCCGGCGCAAGCCGATTGGATCAACGTAAAGAGCGTTGGCGTGCGGGGCGACGGCACCACTGATGATACCGCGGCGATCCAACGCGCCATCGATACGCATCGCGTTCTCTATTTTCCGACGGGCTTCTACCGCGTCACTGATACCATCCGGCTGAAACCCGATAGCGTGCTGATCGGCCTTCACCCCAATCGCACCCAGCTGTTCTTTCCCGATCGTCTGCCCGACTTCCAAGGCGTCGGCGCGCCGCGTCCGATCATTGAGGCGCCAAAGGGGGGGCACAATATCGTCACCGGCCTCGGGCTGTTTGCCGGAAGGATCAACCACCGTGCGATGGCGCTGATGTGGAAGGCGGGCGCAGACTCGCTGGTCGATGACGTCAAGATGATGGGCGGGGGTGGTACTGCGCTTGCGGACGGCAAGGCTCAGGATCTCTATGCGCGCGCTGGTGGCGATCCGATCGCCAACACTTGGCTGGACGCCCAATATCCCAGCATTTGGGTCACCGATGGCGGCGGCGGCACTTTCGCGGATGTCTGGAGCCCCGACAGTTTTGCGCAGGCTGGATTCTACATCTCGAACACATCGACGCCGGGCCACATCTACGAGGTGTCGGTCGAGCATCATGTGCGTAATGAGTTCGTCCTCGATCACGTCCAAAACTGGGAATTGATCGCGCCTCAGACCGAGCAGGAAGTCGGCGAAGGCATGGACGCCGTCTCGCTCGAATTGCGCAATTCGAGCAATATCCTGGTCGCCAATTACCATGGCTATCGCGTCACGCGGACTTGGCACCCGGCGCAAATGGCGGTGAAACTCTACAATTCGAGCGACATTCATTTCCGCAATGTTCACGTAAACGGCGAAAGCGGCTACGCGACCTGCGACAACAATGGCTGCGCGACCTATTTGCGCGCCAGCAAATTCCCATTCGAGAACGCGCTGCTGGATAAGACCCATGGTCTGGAAGTCCGGGAACGCGAATTCGCGCGGCTCGATGTGCCGGCCGATCCTCCCCAACCGGTCGAACCCCAGCGGCCCGCCTTCCTGCCGGCGAACACAACCGTGCGCAAGCTGGAAGGCGGGTTCTTCTCGATCTCCGGGGCGGCCGTGGATGCCGCTGGAAGGCTCTATTTCGTCGAGCATCATTTTCAGAGAATCTACAGCTGGGATCCCACGGTTGGCCTGCAGGTCGTTCGCGATACGCCGACCGATCCCGTCAACCTCGCGGTGGCCAAATCGGGCGATATCATGGTGCTGTCGTCGCTCGGCCCCCAAGCAAGCGTTTACAGCTTCGATCCTACCGACCGTGATGGAACGCTGACAATGATCGAGCCGACCGCGACCAGATCACTCCCGGGGGTGACGACGTTGCTGCCGGGCAATTGGTGGATCAATGGCGAATTCAAGGATCAGCTCGATCCCGATGCCGATCATTTCACCACGCTGGCGGAAATGTTCGCGCGCCATGCCGCCCGGCCGAAGGCATGGGAATATGTCTCGCCTGACGGAAGTTTGGCGCTGCCCGCCTTTCGCGTGTTCGAACAAGGCCCGCCCGATCATACCGGCTGGAGATGGTCGGACTCGCTGGACAGCTATGGCTTCGTCGGCGCCGTCGCCGGCAAACGTGTGTTCGTCAGTAACGGATCGGAAGACAAAACCTATAGCGCGCTGCTTGGGGCCGGCGGCAGTCTGACCGATCTCAAGCCCTTCGCTAATCGCGGTGGGGAAAGTGTCGCGGTCGGCC
>JBQCEK010000135.1:0-3737 GCA_051960335.1 Sphingomonas sp. | reverse complement strand
CTCTCAGGATACCGAGAGATGCTTGCTGAAGGAAATGGCGCCACGCCCGAAGTCGGGGGCGCGTTCGGCGTCGATGAAGATGCCGTGGAAAACCTGGCCAGCCAGAACCGCGCCGATGGCGAGCAGGCCGATTGGGACCAGCATGGTCAGCGGGCTTTCGTGCGGATGATAGCCCGCCGTCCCTTCCGGAGGCATCGCCGTGCCGTGCGCACTGTCGCCATGCTCGGCATCGGGATGATCGTGGTGGTCGCCGTGCATCGCGTGCTGGATATGCTCGGACGCGGCCCAGCGCGGCTTGCCAAAGAAGGTCAGGAAGATCAGCCGCCAGCTGTAGAAGCTGGTCAGAAGCGCCGCGATGGTGCCGAGCCAGAACGCGATGGTTCCGGAAACCGATCCGCTCGCCCAGGCGCTCTCGATGATCGCGTCCTTAGACCAGAAACCGGCAAAGCCGACGGCGGGGATGCCAATGCCCGGGATACCGACGCCCGTAATCGCCAGCGTTCCCGCCATCATTACCCAGAAGGTGAACGGGATCCGCTTCCGGAGGTCGCCGTAGTACCGCATGTCCTGCTCGTGGTGCATCGCGTGGATGACGCTGCCGGCGCCGAGGAACAGCAGTGCCTTGAAGAAGGCGTGCGTGAAGAGGTGGAACATTGCCGCGCCGTACGCGCCGACGCCCGCCGCGAAGAACATGTAGCCGAGCTGCGAACAGGTCGAATAAGCGATCACGCGCTTGATGTCGGTCTGCACCACGCAGATCTTGGCGGCGAACAGACACGTCGTAGCGCCGATGAACGTGATGAAATGCATCGCCGTCGGGCTGGTGATGAACATCGGCGAGAGGCGGCACACCATGAACACGCCCGCCGTCACCATCGTCGCTGCATGGATCAGCGCGGAAACCGGCGTCGGGCCTTCCATCGCATCGGGCAACCAGGTGTGCAGGCCGATCTGCGCCGATTTGCCCATCGCGCCGACGAACAGTAGCAGGCACAGAACCGTCATCGTATCGGCGCGGAACCACAGGAAGCCGATCGTCGAATGCGCCATGCCCGGCGCCGCGGCCAGGATTTCGGGAATCGAGATGGTGTGGAACACCAGATAGGTGCCGAAGATCCCGAGCATGAAGCCAAGGTCACCGACGCGGTTGACGACGAACGCCTTGATCGCGGCGGCATTGGCGCTGGGCTTCTTGAACCAGAAACCGATCAGCAAATAGCTCGCCAGGCCGACGCCTTCCCACCCGAAGAACATCTGGACGATGTTGTCGGCGGTCACCAGCATCAGCATCGCAAAGGTGAAGAGTGAAAGATAGGCGAAGAACCGCGGCTGATCCGGGTCCTCGGCCATATAGCCCCAGCTATAGAGATGGACGAGCGCCGAGACCGACGTCACCACCACCAGCATCACCGCGGTCAACGCATCGACGCGCAGCGCCCAGGCGACGTGGAGATCGCCGGCGTTGATCCAGTCGAACACCGGGGCCACGCCCGGCTGGTTGGCGCCTGTCAGGAACCCGATGAAGATCGGCCAGGAAAGCGCGCAGGCAATGAACAGCGCGCCGGTCGTCACGATCTTGGCGGGCACATTGCCGATCATGCGGTTGCCAAGGCCGGCAATCGCCGCCGCGAGCAGCGGCAGGAAAACGATGAAATGGATCGAAGTCACCGAACGCTTACCCCTTCATCCGGTTGACGTCATCGACCGCGATGGTGCCGCGGCCACGGAAATAGATCACCAGAATGGCAAGCCCGATCGCCGCCTCGCCGGCCGCGACCGTCAGCACGAACATCGCGAACACCTGCCCGACCAGATCATGCAGCGCCGCCGAGAAAGCGACGAGGTTGAGGTTCACCGCGAGCAGGATCAGCTCGATCGCCATCAGGATGACGATGATGTTCTTCCTGTTGAGGAAGATGCCGAGCACCCCCATCACGAACAGGATCGCCGCGACGACGATGTAATGCGTGAGGCCGATCACAGCTCCACCCCCTGGCCCACGGCCGGCTTGACGTTGCGGGTCGCGTCCTGCGGCCGCCTTGCGACCTGGCGCGCGATGTTCTGCGGGCGGACGCCGCCACGCTTGCGATGCGTCAGCACGATCGCGCCGATCATCGCGACCAGCAGCACCAGCCCGGCCGCCTCGAACACGAACAGATAGCGCGTGTAGAGCAGGTTGCCGATCGCCTCGATATTGGGCGTCTGCTCGGCGATCGGCGCGATGCGCTTCGACAGATTGACCCCGCCGACCGACCAGGCGCCGACGCCGATCACGATTTCCGCGGCCAGCGCGATTGCGAGGAACAGGCCGACAGGCAGATAGCGCACGAAGCCGGCGCGCAGCTCGCTGAAATCGATGTCGAGCATCATCACGACGAACAGGAACAGCACCGCGACAGCGCCGACATAGACGATCACCAGCAGCATCGCGATGAATTCGGCGCCCGCGAGCACCATCAGCCCGGCGGCGTTGAAGAACGCGAGGATCAGCCACAACACCGAATGGACCGGGTTGCGCGACGAAATCGTCATCGCGGCCGACGCGATCATCACGAACGCGAACAGATAAAAGGCGATTGCTTGGATCATGACTTAACCGTCACCCCCGCGAAAGCGGGGGCCCAGCTCCCGCACTGTCCCATTTGCGGCAACGGCCGGAGATGGGTCCCCGCTTTCGCGGGGATGACGGACGGTAGGTGAATCATCGTAACCCCTGAAAGTCGGTTGGCGCTTAACGGTAGGGCGCGTCGGCGGCAAGGTTCGCGGCGATCGCGCGTTCCCAACGGTCACCGTTGTCGAGCAGCTTGGCCTTGTCGTAGATCAGCTCCTCGCGCGTTTCGGTCGAAAATTCGAAGTTCGGTCCCTCGACCACGGCATCGACCGGGCACGCTTCGGCGCACAGCCCGCAATAGATGCACTTGGTCATGTCGATGTCGTAGCGCGTCGTGCGGCGGCTGCCGTCGTCGCGCGGCTCGGCCTCGATCGTGATCGCTTGCGCCGGGCAGATCGCCTCGCACAATTTGCACGCGATGCACCGCTCCTCGCCGTTCGGATAGCGGCGCAGCGCATGCTCGCCCCGGAACCGCGGGCTGATCGGGTTCTTCTCGTACGGATAGTTGATCGTCGCCTTGGCCTTGAAGAAGTATCGCAGCGTCTTCAGGTGCGCGCCGATGAACTCCCACAGGGTGAAGGCTTTGACATATTGAGCGACGCTCATGACGGAACTCCCACGCGGGTCAGCATCAGGAAGCCGGACACCAGGAACACCCAGAACAGCGACAGTGGCAGGAACACCTTCCAGCCCAGCCGCATCAGCTGGTCGTACCGATACCTCGGCACCGTGGCCTTCACCCACGAGAACACGAAGAAGAAGAACAGGATCTTGGCGAACAGCCAGATGATCCCGGGGACGACGATGTTCGGGAAGATAAACAGGAACGGCACGTCGAGCGGCGGCAGATACCCGCCCCAGAACAATGTCGCGTTCAGCGCCGACATCAGGATGACGTTGGCATATTCACCCAGCCAGAACAGCGCGAAGCTCATCGACGAATATTCGGTCTGATAGCCCGCGACGAGCTCGCTTTCGGCCTCGGTCAGATCGAACGGCGCGCGCTGCGTCTCGGCCATCGACGAGATCAGGAACACGATCGCCATCGGGAACAGCAAAGGGTTGGCCCAATTGCCGTTGATGAAGCCGTAAAGCCCCTTCTGCGCCTCCACGATGCCCGACAGGT